>CAZMFY010000005.1:0-26146 GCA_964565635.1 uncultured Oscillospiraceae bacterium | reverse complement strand
TAATGGCGGCGACTTCGCTCTCCGCCTGCAGGAAGCAGCCGCCCTCGATCTTCGGAAGGCGCTTGGACATGTATTCCGGAATCTGGTTCTGGGGAGTAATGGGGTAGCCGAAGAAGAAGCGACAGCCCGCCTGGATGGCGGCTTCGGCGATGGCCTCATTCCCTTTCATGAGCATTTTCTGTCCCATTGTGGTGTTGCTTCTCCTTTCTTACTTCTCCACCTTAATCACCGCGTCGGGGCACATGCGCGCGCAGAAGGCGCAGGCGATGCACTGGCTCTGGTCGGTCATGGCGATGGGATGATAGCCTTTGGAATTGATTTCTTTGCTGAGGGCCAGGATCTTCTTGGGGCAGACATCGGCACACAGGCCGCATCCCTTGCAAAGCTCCTGGGCGATGGTCAACAGCGCCATGGGGATTTCGCCTCCTTCGTTGGTATAAAGGAGATTATAACCCTGTGAGAATATATGCGTCAATTAAAAACAAAAAGAAAGCAAAGCTTCAAATAATAATCAGAACCGGAAAAGCAGGCATACATCGCCTGCTTTTCTGTTTGATATTGATCAACCGAAAAGCCGGAGATCTTTGTTATGAGGATGCACAATAAAAAAACCGGGGATGACATTTCTGTGTGTCATCCCCGACTTTTCTTCCCGTTCTTTAATGGGTTATTCGTTTAGCGTCAAATTTCCGGATCAGCTCCGCTCTCCGTTTTTTCATTCGCTTCCTGAGCGCTCTCTGCGGAAGCTTCGCTCATTTCTGTTTCTTCCGAAACCGCTTCGGTTTCCATCTCCAGATCCTCATCCACGTCTTCCGGCTCCGCCTGGCAGACTGCCACCACCTGGCTGCCCTCCGCCAGCTTCATGATCCTGACGCCCTGGGTGCTCCGCCCGCAAAGCCGGACATCCGCGGCTCTGGCCCGGATAATGGTTCCGTCATCCGTGATCAGCAGAATATCCTCATCTTCATGAACGAAGAGCAGCGCCGCCAGATCCCCGGTCTTTTCCGTCAGGTTGATGGCCCGGATGCCCTTTCCGTTCCGTCCCTGCTCCCGATATTCATCCGGGCTGGTCCGCTTGCCGTATCCCTGAGTGGTAATCGCGAGAATGGTTGTATCCGGTTCAATGACCGCGATATCAATCACCTCGTCCCCCTCCGCCAGGCGCATGGAGCGAACGCCCATGCTGTTGCGGCCCATATTTCTGACATGCTTTTCGTTAAACCGGATGGACATACCCTTGCGGCTGCTCAGCAGCATCTCGTCTTCACCGGTACTCAGCCGTACGCCGATCAGCTCGTCATCTTCCTTCAGGGCGATAGCGATCAGGCCGTTCTTCCGCAGATTCCGGAATTCTTCCAGCGCGGTCTTCTTGATGATTCCGCCGCGGGTTGCCATCACCAGATTGAATTCCTGATCACTTTCCCTCGGCATGGGCATCATGGTGGAAACCTTTTCTCCGCTGGCAATCTGCAGCAAGTTGATGATCGCGGTACCCCGGGCCTGACGTCCCGCTTCCGGTATCTGATAGCACTTCAGGCTGAACACCCGGCCCCGGTTGGTGAAGAACATGATTTCCTGATGGGTGGATACAACACAAAGCTGCGTGGTGTAATCCGTATCCTTCACGTTCATCCCGCTGACACCCCGTCCGCCGCGGTGCTGCGCCCGATAAACGCTGGAGGAAACCCGCTTCACGTATCCTTCGTGGGTCAGCGTAACCACCATGTTTTCTTCCTGGATCAGATCTTCGATATCGATCTCATCCTCCACAACGGTAATCTCGCTGCGGCGTTCATCCCCGAATTTATCCCTGATCTCGCTGATTTCCGTCTTGATCACGTTCATCAGCTCCCGCTCGTCCGAAAGGATCTCCTGCAGCCGGGCAATGGTCTTTTCCAGCTCCTGATATTCCTCCAGCAGCCGTTCCCGCTCCAGGCCTGTCAGACGCGCCAGGCGCATATCCAGAATCGCCTGAGCCTGCCGGTCGGAAAACTCAAATCGCAGGATCAGCGCTTCCTTGGCGGTTTGCGTATCCTTGCTGGCCCGAATGATCGCAACGATCTCATCGATATGATCCAGCGCCTTCAGAAGTCCTTCCAAGATATGGGCTCTGTTCTGCGCCTTGTTCAGTTCGAAGCGGGTCCGCCGGGTCACTACGTCCTTCTGATGCTCCAGGTAATAATAGATGATTTCCCGCAGATTCAGGACCCTGGGTTTGCCATCCACCAGCGCAAGCATATTGGCCCCGAAGTTCTCCTGCAGCGACGTATGCTTGTACAGCGTGTTCAGGACCACCTGCGGCTGAACGTCCTTTTTCAGCTCGATGACGATGCGCATACCCTGCCGGTCGTTGGATTCGTCCCGGATATCGCTGATGCCTTCCAGCCGTTTTTCGTGGACCAGATCGGCGATTTTCTTCACCAGCACTGATTTGTTAACCTGATACGGAATCTCCGTCACCACGATGCGGCTGCGATTCTGCCCCATCTCCTCGATGGTGGACTTTGCCCGCACGGTGATACGCCCGTGTCCTGTATGATAGGCTTCCCGGATTCCGCTCCGGCCCATGATCAGACCGCCTGTCGGAAAATCAGGGCCCTGGATATGCTGCATCAGATCATCCACCGTACAGTCCGGATTGTCAATCATGCAGATGACGCCGTTGATGACTTCCGTCAGATTGTGCGGGGGAATATTCGTGGCCATTCCGACGGCGATGCCGTTGGAACCGTTCACCAGCAGGTTCGGGAATCTTGCCGGAAGCACAGAAGGTTGCTGCAGCGTTTCGTCAAAGTTCGGGTAGAAATCCACCGTATCCTTGTCGATGCCGTCCAGCAGATGCATGGTCAGCTTCTGAAGCCGGGCCTCCGTATACCGCATCGCCGCAGCGCCGTCCCCGTCCACCGAGCCGAAGTTACCCTGTCCTTCGATCAGCGGGTACCGAATATTAAAGGGCTGGGCCAGACGCACCATGGCGTCATAGACGGAGGAATCCCCATGGGGGTGGAATTTACCCAGCACGTCGCCGACTACACGGGCGCTTTTGCGGGTAGGTTTATCCGGGGTCATGCCCAGCTCTTCGGACATATCGTACAGGATCCGGCGATGCACCGGCTTCAGCCCGTCCCGGACATCCGGCAGCGCCCGATCCACGATAACCGCCATGGCATAGGCAATGAAGCTTTTCTTCATCTCCTGTTCCAGGTTTACAGGAATTAATTTATCATTAATCATCTTATACGTCCAAATCCTTCACAAGGTCGCTGTTTTCCTGAATAAACTGTTTCCGCGGCTCCACCTGATCACCCATCAGCAGGGTGAAAAGCCGGTCCGCTTCCATGGCGTCGTCAGGGGTAATGCGCATCATCATCCGGGTTTCCGGATTCATGGTTGTATCCCACAGCTGCTGGGCGCTCATTTCGCCCAGTCCTTTATACCGCTGAATATCCGGTTTGGGATCCCGGCCGATTTCATCCAGCAGCCGATTCAGCTCATCATCGTCATAGACATACCGGGAAGTTTTTCCCTTAGTCACCTTATACAGGGGCGGCATCGCCGCGTAAACGTATCCTTTCTCCACCAGCGGCCGCATAAAGCGGTAGAAGAAGGTGAGCAGAAGGATCCGGATATGCGCCCCGTCCACGTCCGCATCCGTCATGCAGACGATCCGGTGATACCGCAGCTTGCTCTCGTCAAACTGATCCCCGAAGCCGCAGCCGAAGGCGGTAATCATGGCCCGGATCTCCTGGTTTTCCAGGGCCCGGTCAAGCCGTACCTTTTCCACGTTCAGAATCTTGCCGCGCAGCGGGAGAATGGCCTGGGTCTTGCTGTCCCGCCCGCCCTTGGCGCTGCCGCCGGCGGAGTCCCCCTCCACCATGAAGATTTCGCATTTTGCGGGATCCCGTTCGCTGCAGTCCGCCAGTTTTCCCGGCAGGGACGCGGATTCAAGCACCGTCTTCCGGCGGGTCGCTTCCCTGGCCTTTCTGGCCGCTTCGCGCGCCCGCTGAGCATCCACGCAGCGGGTGACGATCGCTTTCGCCACCGTTGGATTATCTTCCAGATACGTGGTCAGCTCCTGACTGACCAGGCTGTCCACCACGCCGCGAACCTGTCCGCTGCCCAGCTTGCTCTTCGTCTGGCTTTCAAACTGAGGGTCCTCCATCTTGATGGAGATAATCGCGGTCAGGCTTTCCCGCACATCCTCACCCTTCAGCTTGGGCTCGTTTTCCTTCATGATTTTATATTTGAAGGCATAATCGTTAATCGCCCTGGTCACCGCCGTGTTGAAGCCCGTCAGGTGTGTTCCCCCGTCCGGGGTCGCGATGTTATTGGCAAAGGAATATACATTCTCGGCGTAGCTGTCGTTGTACTGCATGGCCATTTCCACGAGAATGCCGTCCTTCATGCCTTCGGCGTAGATGGGTTCCGGGAAAAGCACCTGCTTATGCTGGTTCAGGAAGAGCACAAATTCCTTCAGCCCGCCTTCATAGCAGAAATCCTTTTCTTTAGGCTCCTCCGGGCGTTCATCCCGGAAAATAATCCGGATTCCCTTGTTCAGGAATGCCATCTCCCGCAGGCGGTTCCGGAGGGTCTCATATTCGAAGGAAGCCCCTTCCTCGAAGATGCCGTCCGGATTCTCTTCGCTCCGGATGTCTGGCCAGAACTGGATCGTGGTGCCGGTCCGGTCCGTGGTCCCGATGACCTTCAGATCGTACAGATATTTTCCCCGGGAATATTCCTGCTGATAGACCTGCCCGTTCTGATAAACCGTCACGGTAAAGTGTTTACTCAGCGCGTTCACCACCGATGCGCCTACGCCGTGGAGCCCGCCCGATACCTTATACCCGCCGCCGCCGAATTTGCCGCCGGCGTGCAGAATGGTCAGGCAGACTTCCACCGCGGGGCGCTGCATCTTCGGATGCATCCCCACGGGGAACCCGCGTCCGTCGTCCTGGACGGTCACGCTGCCGTCCTTGTTCAGGGTCACGCGAATTTCGTGGCAGAATCCGGCCAGCGCTTCATCCACGGAATTATCCACGATCTCATAGACCAGGTGATGAAGGCCCCTTACGTCCGTGGAGCCGATATACATACCGGGGCGCTTCCGGACCGCTTCCAGCCCCTCCAGCACCTGAATCTGATCTTCTCCGTAATCAGATGTGACCGCCAGTTCCTTTTCCAGATCCATTTCTTCCGCCATGCTGATTCCTTTCATCCTGCCATCTGTATCGCTGATTTCAGGAGCGGATTTCCTTCTTTGCTCCGCCCTTCTGAATGAGCTTCATCCGTTGAAAAATAAAACGTTTCCAACCTGTTTATTATACCACAAAAAGCCAAAAAAAGAAAGCGCTCAGCGAAGGATTTCTTCCTTCTCTGAGCGTCTTTTCGTGATGCCTGATCATTGTCTGCCGTCGGTTTGCCGCATGCCTTCCGCAGCCTCGCTCCGGGCCGGCACGGGTTCGGGCCGGCGCAAGGGTTAATCCGCCTCAGTCAGGGCGTCTTCCGTCGCTTCCGTGGTTTCCACCGACTCGCTGGAGCTCTTCGCCTCGTCCAGGATCGCCTGTCCTTCGGCCGTATAGATCAGTTCCGCTTCGGCCCGCCAGTTCGCAATCATTTCATGGACCGCTTCTTCCTCTTTTTCCGCTTCCAGCTCTTCCTTCAGCTGGGCCTTGAGCTCGTCCGTCAGTTCCACCGCTCCGCCAGGGATATCCCGCGTGTAGTGCAGCAGATGGATACCGTAGGAGCCCAGAATCGGCTCGCTTACATCTCCCGGCTTTTCAAGCGCCATGGCGCCTTCCGTAAAAGCGGGATCCCAGAGGATGCTGTCCTTATGAACAGCATATCCTTCCGTCTTATAGGGTTCGGACTGCATGCCCGGATCCGTGCCGTATTCCGCAATCAGATCCGCGAAAGGCGTTCCCGCTTCAAATTTGGCCATGATCTCATCCACCGTGGCCCTCACGCTGTCCAGGATCGCCTGTTTTGCGGCGTCCACCTGTTCCTGGGTTACGGGCTCTTCCGCGGCTTCAGCGGCGGCCTCTCCCTCCGCAGGAGTCGCTTCGCTCTCCGCGGATGCTTCCGCCATTTCTTCCGCTGCTGTGGTCTCGGTGCTCTCCGCGGAAGCTTCCACCGTTTCTTCCCCTGCGTCGGCTTCAGACTGCTGCTCTTCCAGCTTTGCGGCCAGCGTTGAATATGTGTTCATCAGCTCTTTGTCCACTTCCAGCAGAATATGGGAGATTCCCCTGTATCCCTCCGGCCTGTAATAGCTGGTGGATCCCATGTAATTCGTATAATACTCATACATGGGAACATTGTTCTCGTAGGTTTCCTTGTCCTGATCCACAAGGCTCTTGAAATATGCGTCGATTTCCTCGTCCGTCACTTCGGTCTCGCCCAGCACCGCGCTCTGAACATTCTTGCGCATCTGCGAGACCCGTGATTCTTCCACGTATTCCTTCACATAGGAATCTTCCGTGTATCCATAGTTGGCTTCAATAAAGGACAGAGCGTTCAGTCTGGCCGCGGCGAGTTCTTCCTCCGTCGCGTCTTCCGTCAGCCCCGAAAGCTGTGTTGTATAGTAGCTGACCGCTTCTTCCCATTCCGCTTTCGCGGCCTGCTCTAGCTCGGCCCGCTGCTCCTCCGTCATCTCGATTACGTTCAGCTCTTCCGCCTTCTGGGCGTAGAGAGCGCTGTCAATCGCCCATTCAAGCCCCGCCGCCTGCACATAGGCATGGAACAGGGCATCCGAGGTATCGTATCCGTAAGCGCTGTAGTAGCTGTTATAATAATCAGCCAGCTCCTGCATATCCTCATTGTTGCTCCAGATTTCATCCCCGTTCACCGAGGCCAGCAGCACCGGTTCATCTTCTCCGGCTGCCAGATCCGCTTCCGCGGATGTTTCCTCAGCATGCGCTTCTTCCGTCTCAGCTTCAGCGGTCTCCTCCGCCGGGCTCTCCGCGGGAACCTCTCCGGCCGTATCTGCCGGGGCTTCCGTGGGGGCTTCCGTGGGGGCCTCCGTCGGGGCTTCCGTGGGCGCTTCCGTGGGCGCTTCCGTAATCACCTCGACCGGCTGCGCCGCAGGCGTCTGCGGAGCCTTGGGAACAGCAAAATAAACAATCAAACCGATTATGATAATCGCCGCGACCAGGATCCATGGCCAGTTCTTTTTCATTCCTGAGAATCTCCTTTCATCATTGGGAAAACCGTTTCAGGCGGAAATCCCGTCTATTATATCTTAAACCGGGTCTTCGGGCAAGAATTCCATTGTAAACGTTCTGTAAAAAAGCTGTGATAAAGTTGTGATAATGTCCCGTTAAAGCGCCGCCGGATTTGCCCGTCAAAACAAAAAAAGCGATTCCCATGAATCGCTGCGCAGCTCCGACGGGATTCGAACCCGTGTTTCCGCCTTGAGAGGGCGGCGTCCTAGGCCTCTAGACAACGGAGCCAGAAAAAAGAAAAGCTGGGGAACTAGGATTCGAACCTAGACAATACGAGTCAGAGTCGTAGGTGCTGCCGTTACACCATTCCCCAACAGCAGCTCTTGGCTGCGGGAGCTATTATAGCAAAGCCCCTTTTCCATGTCAAGCATGAAATTCATGTTTTTTTTACGAATTTTACAGGATTTTTCCGGCGCTTTCCTCAAACCGGATTCTGCTTACAGGTTATTCTCTTCAGCAGGCATTAAATATGCCATCCTCCGTTCACCGCCAGAACCTGCCCGGTGATATAGGAAGCATCCTCTCCCGCAAGAAATAGCGCGGTCCTTGCCGCTTCTTCGGGAAGGCCCATCCGTCCTATGGGAATCTCCGCCGCAACCGCTTCTTTTTCTTCCCGGGTCAGATGGTCGTTCATCTCCGTGTCAATCATCCCCGGCGCAATGCAGTTCACCCGGATTCCTGCGCCTGCCGTTTCCTTGGCGGCAGCCTGTGTCAGCCCGATCACCGCCGCCTTAGACGCGGAATAGACGGCTTCGCAGGAGGCTCCCTCCTGTCCCCAGATGGACGCAACCGTAATGATACATCCCTTTCGGCGCCAGAACATGCCCGGCAGCGCCGCCCGGATGGCCGCGAAGGTGCCATACAGGTTTACATCCATCACATGCCGGTATTCTTCATCGGTGGTATCCATCAGCATTCTGTTCAGGCCGACGCCGGCATTGCAGATGAGCACGTCCAGGGCCTCCCGGTCCCCTTCCGCTGCCTTGACCGCCGCCGCGATTTCCTCCCCGGAAGCGGCATCGGCTCGCAGCGCCTTCGCCGCTGTTTCCGCCTCCAGTTTTTCCGCCTGCGTTTCGGAGCGATGCCACGTAAAGAAAACCCGGTCTCCAGCCGCGGAAAAAGCCCGTACCATGGCGGCGCCAATGCCTCTGGAACCGCCGATAATCAGAACGCTGCGCATTGCAGATTCCTCCCTTGTACGAAAAGGAGCGGAGCTTCAGCTCCGCTCCCTTCGATCATTCATCCACTTCTTCTGGCAGTTCGGGAAACAGTTCCTTTCCGCAGTTAGGACAGGGATGATCCTCTTCGAGATCCAGCTCGTCGGGATCCAGCTCTACCGTGGTCTTGCAGTGAGGGCATTCATACAGCAGGGAGCCGTCGGTCGTTTCCTCGTCCTCTCCCTCATCCTCCTCGGAATCCTCATCGTCGAAATCATCGTCGGAGGTTTCCTCAGCGTCGTCGTACAGATTGGCTTCCAGATCCGCCAGATCCTCGTCAATGCTCTCCACGTAGTCGGAAAGCTCACCCTGCGCTTCCGCCAGGGCTTCAAAGCTTTCGCCGACCTCTCCCAGCACTTCCAGGATTCCCTGAATCAGCCGGTGTGAATCCTTCTCCGGATTCAGCTTCATGCCTTCCGCCAGTCCCTGAAGATAGGAAATTTTATCCGTAAGCTTACTCATTGACTGCCTCCGTCTCAGGCTCTCTTCAGATATTCTCCGGTCCGGGTATCGATCTGAATCATATCGCCGGTATTGATGAACAGCGGCACCTGCAGGCTGAAGCCCGTCTCCAGCGTGGCGGGTTTATAGGTATTGCTGGCGGTATCGCCGGCAAAACCGGGCTCGGTATCCGTCACTTCCAGCACCACAAAGTTCGGCGCTTCCACGGAGAAGGCCTTGCCCTTGAAGAACCGCATGGTCACGTTGGTGCCTTCCTTCACGAAGGGGATCGCGTCTTCCACCTGATCGTGGGTCATGGGCAGCTGCTCGTAGGTTTCCACATCCATGAAATAGTACAGGTCCCCGTCATTATACACATACTGCATTTCCTTGGTCTCGATAATGGCCCGGGGCATCTTGTCGGTGGGGTTGAAGCTGCGCTCTACCACAGCGCCCGTCATCACGTTCTTGATCTTGGTGCGGACAAAAGCCGCGCCCTTGCCGGGTTTGACGTGCTGGAAATCCACAATGTTCCATACGCCGCCGTCCCATTCGATGGTGATGCCTTTTTTGAAATCGCCCGCTGTAATCATGTGTATTCTCCTCCGTTTTTTATCGTATAGTTCATTTGCTACCGTTTTCCTGGGACAGCCCTGCGCCCCGCTTACAGAATGATCAGTTCCTTCCTGGCTGTGGTCAGCGCTTCCGAACCGCCGGCCTTCACCAGGCAGGTATTCTCGATCCGGACCCCGCCGAGCCCCGGCACATAGATTCCCGGCTCCACCGTAATGACCATGCCGGCTTTCAGCGTGTCGTGGCAGGAAGGGCTCAGCCGCGGATCCTCATGAATATCGATTCCGACGCAGTGCCCCAGCCCGTGGCCGAAGCGTCCCGCGTATCCCTGTGAATCGATATAGTCCCGCGCAAGCCGGTCAATGTCGAAGCAGTTTTTCCCTTCCTCCAGTGCCGCTTCGCACATGGACTGCGCCCGGAGAACCGTGTTATAAATCTTCCGCATCTCCGGAGAAGGCTCTCCCAGCGCTACCGTCCGGGTCATATCACTGCAGTATCCGCCGACCTTGGCGCCGAAATCCATGGTGATCATATCGCCGTGCTGAAGCTTTTTCCCCGTAGGCACCGCGTGAGGCAGGCTTCCGTTCACGCCGCTGGCAATGATGGTGCTGAAGGCCAGACTCTCCGCACCCAGCCGATACATGGCGTTTTCCAGTTCCAGACGCAGCTCCAGCTCCGTCATGCCCACCCGGATCTTCGGCAGCACAGCCTCAAATGCCTCGCTGGTAATGGCGGCCGCCTTCCGCATGGTCACGATTTCAGCAGGTGTCTTGATTCTTCTGAGCATCTGGGGCGCTTTTTTCAGCGGCGTCCAGCTGATTTCCTCCCCTGTCGCAGCCCGAAGCGTCTCAAACGCTTCCACCGACAGATAATTGCTTTCAAAGCAGAGCTCTTCAATCTGGTCCTGCCGGCACAGCTCGGAAAGCCGTTTCTCTTCCGGATGTTCCCGGTCCGTCATCACGACTTCAAAGAGCGGTGCGTTTTTCTTTGCCGCTTCCGTATATCGGAAATCGGTAATGATTACCCTCCGCTCCGCCGTCAGATACACCAGGCCTTCCCCGGCATATCCATCCGTCAGATAGAAGATGTTGGCGGGATCATGGATCACAACGCCTGTCTTTGCGCCAAGATGCAGCAGCTCCGCCAGTTTTTCGCTTGCGGTCATCCTATACATTCCTTTCCGGGTCACAAAGACCCGGTGTTCATTCTATCATAACCTTTGCCGTTTGAAAAGTGATTTTTTTATTCCCCGCAAATCGCGTCAGCCGCTGCAGGGCTATTCCCGATCCGTCTTTACCGTGAAATCGGTTTTTATTCCGTATAGATCACGTCCGTTACGTCATTGGTTATCACGATAAAGGTCTTCCCCCGCAGGAGCCGCAGCTCGGATCCGTCCGCGTCCACCAGCACGAGCCGGCTGTCCACTTCATCCCGAACCCAGGCGCCCCGCACATACTTCCCGCTCTGGAAGATTTCCGCGCTGCCGGAGCCCACCATATGCTTATTCAGATAGATATAATTCCGGTCATAGGCGAAAGGGACCCGCAGCACGATCACATTCGCGAAGGTAACCTCTTCACCGGTTTCCCGATCCGTATACAGGCCGCTGGAATTCTGCCGGGAATAGGTTCCCGTCTCGGGCAGGTACTTAAAGACCGCCCTGCTGGCCGAATTGCTGTTTCCCTTCGGATCGTCCCCCCGATGCAGCACGCGGATGATATGGGCCGTATTGCCTTCCATCCTGGCGTCATCCGTGAACAGGAAGGGCCTCTGCTCGAATTCCGTTCCTCTGTTCAGAAGGTTCTCGTGAATCTGGGCCACGAAGCAGGACAGGCTGTGGGATCCGCCTCCTTCGATCCGATCATGGAAGCCGTTATTGTTCAGCAGGTTATAGATCCTGTGCGTTCTGTTCATGCCGAACTGATTCAGCATCGCCAGCAGATCCACCTGACCGCCCTTAATCGCGGGCGGGCCTGCGAAGGCAAACGCCGCGTCAAAGCTCAGCACCGCCGGGAGCATGCTGCTCCGCCCCGAACGCACGGGTCCGGCCTGTTCCGGATAATGATCCGCGAAGAGCGCCAGAAGCTTCGTGGCCCCCGCTCCCGCGTTAGGCACCTGGAAGATGATGTCCGCCTGGGAAACTCCCCAGTGAGGGTATGCCTCTTCCGCGTTGTCCAGCACCATGATCAGAGGGGTGTAGGCTTCACCCGAGGACGGGAGGCCCGTCGTGGAGCTCACGCCGGGAATCACGGGATTCGTCTCCGGATATTCGCCCAGCGGGATATCCGTATCCAGCGTGCCGGAAATCCGGATGGATTTATCCTCCGTCGGCGCCATGCTTTCCCCGGCAATCGCCTGTAGCCGGATGCCATCCTGTTCCGTTTCCGCAGTCAGCTTCCATTTTTTCTTCGCTACGGTAAATTCGTTGCTGGCCGTATAGGTTCCCAGCGGCCCGAAAGTATCCGTCATCCCGTACCAGGTGCTTCCGGAGGCATACTGAACGATATAAACCCCTTCCGGCACCTTCAGGGAGACATTCTTTCCCGGGGTCAGAAAAGCATCCGCCTGAATCACGCCTGTATCCGCGTCCCGCAGCTGGACGTAGGTATTCCGGCCGTCCTGGGGGACTCGGACCGTCACCGCGCGGCCTTTTTTCGCCTGGGAGATCACGCCGGATTTCGGCATGGGCACCGATGCCATCTCCGGCAGCGCCCGTACGCCCGCTACCATCCGTTGATAGGTTTCGGCCGCCGGATACCCGGAAAGATAGTCGATGTACGCTTCCGGCATTTTCCCCGCGCTCAGATCGTCCAGATCAAACCGCACCGTCCAGGTTGAAACCTTTCCCTTCTTCATGGCGACGGCTCTTTGGGCCAGGGTGTTCAGCCACAGGCCCGGGAGCTGCTCTTCTCCCGGCCTTTCCCCGGCGGGCAGCGCGGCCAGCGTTCCCGTTAAGTCGTCATAGGCCTGATTCAGGAGCGTTTGAGGATCCGCTCCGTCCCAGGTCAGCTTGATATCGTGAGGTCCCTTTTTCGCGTCAACCTGAAAGTTCCGCTGCACATAAAACAGGCAGGCCCATTCCTCCGTACTGCCCGTCGAAAACAGGTCCGGCTGTCCGGCCAGAAAGGCCCGATAATCCTCCTCCGGATTCAGCAGCGCTTCCGCTCCGGCGCTTTTCCCGGGCACGGGCGCCGGAAACAGCATATCCGCCAACGCCGTCGTAAAATCCTTTTTGCCCGCCGCGTTTTTCGCGTTTTTTGCTGCCTGCTGAATCGTATTCATCGCCGCCTTGCGCTGTTTTGAGGAAACTGTTCCGTCCTCCTCGAACGTCAGCCGAACCTCCAGGTCCCAGGCCGACATGTTCTCCAGCGCGCCGTCCCGCCAGGCCGCCTGATCCGCGGCTTTTTCGTAGCTTCCCAGCTCCTTCAGCCCGGGATCAAAGCTTCTCAGCTTGAAGACCGCCGTATTCTCTTCCCAGGCAACCTCCCGGGCGCCCGATTCCAGAATCGCCTGCACCCATTCGCTGTTCTGATCCTTTGCCTGTTCTTCCAGAAAAGCGCTTACTCTTTCGTCCTCAGCCAGTCCCGCGGCCAAGCTCATCAGGCAGGCAATCATCACCGTCGTCAGGACCAGCCGCAGAATCAGAACTCTTTTTTTCACAATCATCCTTCCGCCTTTCCGCATTTTTTCCTATTATATCCTGCATGGCTTAAAATTACAATTCCGCCTGTCTTTTTTCAGCGGGATATGGTAAAATTTCCCTGCAGTTTGATCGTGATGTTCCAAGAATGAATGCAAAGGGGCTTTTCTATGCCGGAAATTCGGATCATCGGCGGGGAAATAAACCCGCAGCGCGCCTGGCTCTTTTCTCGGGTTTCTCAGAGCCGGGCCGCGGATATTCCAGTCATTCTGTTCGTGCCCGAACAGTTTACGCTTCAGGCGGAACGTGATCTGATGCGTTTTTTGCGTCTGCCCGGCCTGCTGAATCTGGATGTGGTCAGTCCTTCCCGGCTGAAGTCCCTGGTCAGAGAACGTTCCGGCTTCAGCGGCAGGCTTCCGCTGGATGACGCGGGGCGCGCCATGGTCATCCAGCAGGCCCTGCAGGAATGCAAAAACCTCCTGGTCTACTATCGGCATCTGGATGGCCTTTACGGCGCGGTAACCCGAATGGATCAGACCCTCGGAGAGCTGCAGGAGGAAAAACTGACGCCGGAGCTTCTGAAGGACTGGGCCGCTTCTCTGCCCGGCGGAGCCCGCCGCGCAAAGCTGCAGGATCTGGCCCGGCTTTGGGAGTCCTATGACCGGATTCTGGCCGGGCGCTTTGATGATCCGGCTTCCTCCTGGCGTGACACCTGCGCACGGCTGCCCTCCTCCGGGCTCTGGCAGGGCACGGATCTGTATGTTTACGGGTTCGATACCCTCCGGCCGGATCTCAGAGAGCTGATGCTGGCCGCGGCCCCCGTATGCCGCTCGATTCATATTCTTCTCACCATGACGGAGGAGGAAGCCCCCTCCGGCCGGATCTTTCAGCCCCAGCGGGAAAGCGCGCGCCAGCTCATTTCCGCCATGACGGAAAAAGGATTCCGCTGCGCGCTGGAATATCTCCCTGCTCAGGAGACGGATCTGAATCCGCTTTCATTTCTTTCCCGGTATATTTTTACCGAATCGGATACTCCCTATTATATGGCTCCGGATGATTCCATTTCTCTGTTTGCGGCGCCGAACCCTACGGCGGATGCGCTTTCCGTCGCTTCCGCCCTGATGAGCTGGCACAGGAAAGGAATTGGCTGGAATCAGATCGCCATCGCCCTGCCCGGGGGATATACCGGAACGGATGCGCTGCTGTCCGCGCTGAGCCGGCGGAACATTCCCTATTTCTATCAGGAAAGGCAGTTCCTGTCCCATCACGGCGTCAGCCGCCTGCTTTCCGCGGCGCTGGCCTGCGTCTCCGGCGGTTATGCGACGGAGCCGCTGCTTGAAATCGCTTCCAGCGGATTCGGCACGCTCTCCAGGGAGGAAGGCTCACGGCTGACGGCGTATGTTCAGGTCTGGGGAATCGATCGGAACCGCTGGCGCCAGCCCTTTTCCCGGGGGGATGACGCGGCGGAGGCGGAAGCGCTCCGGCAAAAGCTGCTGGCTCCTCTGGATGCGCTTCACGACGCGCTTCGCGCCGCTTCGGGCGCGAGGGAAAGCGTGGAAGCCATCTATCAGTTCCTGCGGACGGAACAGATTTTTGAACAGCTGAACAGCCGGCAGCAGCTTTTCACGGCGGAGGAGCGGTATACAGAAGCGATCATTGATCGACAGGTATGGGACCTGCTGATGGATCTGCTGGATCAGCTTTATGCGCTGCTGGATGGCCGAAGGCCTTCCCTTAAGGAGATTTCGGCCCTGATGCGCGGCGCCCTGGAAAGGGCTTCCCTTTCCGCCCTGCCGGAGGAAAATGAAGGGGTGGTCATCGGAACCATCGGGCATATTCTGCCAGGTCAGGTCAGTGCCCTGATTCTTCCGGGGCTGAATGAGAGCTCCCTTCGCTCCCTTCCCGCCTCACTCCTTTCGGATGCGGAGCGCCGAATCATGGAGCAGCGGGCCGGACGGGCCATCGGCCTGGATCAGACCCGTATGGGCTTGATTATGCGGGCCGATTATATCCGCACCCTGTCGCTTCCCGAAAAATATCTTCGCGTCAGCTATTGTCTGCGGGACGAAGTCGGTACCGCGCAGCTTCCCGGAGAGCCGATTCTTGAACTTCGCCGTCTGTTTCCGCTTCTGCGGGAGGAAGGCGGTCTGGAATCCGAAAAAGTGATCCCCCCGCCGGATTCCCCCTCCTCCGCGATCGAAGGGCTGGGGCCTCTCCTGCGTGAGCTTCGGGACAGCCGGGAAAGTTTTCCCGATCCCGCCTGGGCGGATGCATTGCGGTGGCTGGTTCGTTCTCCCTGGACCCAGGACCTGGTTCGCCGCATGCTGCTGCACGCCAGCGGCAGAAAGCCGGTCCGGAAAATCTCGTCTTCTTCCGCGCTCCGTCTGTTTCAGGCCAGGCAGGTTTCCATCTCCAGGCTGGAGTCCTTCGCCTCCTGTCCCCACCGCCATTTCCTTCAGTACGGGCTTCGTCCTCATCAGCTTCGTCCATTTGAATTTACACCCGGGGACGCAGGCAATTTCTTCCACGCGGTCTTAAAGCAATATATGGACCGGGCCTCCGGGGAGCCCGGATGGCCGGTTCTGTCGGAGCGTCGAATGAATGAACTGCTGGACCGGATTCTGGATGAGATGTCGCCGCTTCTGGCGGAAAGCCCGCTGTGGTCGGATGCCCTTGGGCGCTGGCAGAGCGATGCGCTGATGCGAAGGGCGCGCCATGCCGCCGATATTCTGACTCGGTTCGCCGCGAACGGGGATTTTCAGCTTCTGGGCACGGAGGTTCCCTTCGGGACGCCAGAAGGGCTTCCTCCCCTGGTGCTGACTCTGCCGGAGGGCGATAAAGTCGCGCTGCAGGGAATCATCGATCGTCTCGATGTCTATCGTTCGCCGGAAGGCGATTATCTCCGGGTCATCGATCTGAAAAGCAGCGAAAGGACGCTTCAGCCCGCCCGCATGGATCGGGGGGAGCAGCTGCAGCTGATGATTTATCTTCAGGCTGCTATACAGGCCAGTCCCGGAGCCCTTCCCGCCGGAGCCCTGTATTATCCGGTTCAGGATAAAGAAGTCAATGCTTCTTCTCCGGAGCAGGCGGAGGATAAGCGCGTAAAAAATGTCCAGTTCAGCGGCGTTGCCCTGGCGGAAGCCGACGTGCTCCGGGCCATGGATCGGGATCGTTCGCCCTATTCCCTGCCGAAAGCTTTGGGGAAAGACGGAAACCTTCTCAAATCCGCCTCCTGGGCCCTGTCCGAGACGGTACTTCGCCGGCTGATGGCTGCCGCGGTCCGAAAAGCGGAACTGCTGTGCGCGGAGATCCGGTCAGGCAGCGTCGGTCCCGCTCCTTCCGCTGAAGCGGACGGAAGCCGTTCCGCCTGTACTTTTTGTGATTTTGCCGGCATCTGTTCCCGGACAAAGAGTGATGAACGTCCCCTGCGGAAGGATATGACCTTCGCGGACGTAGGTTTAACGATGATCCCAGGGGCATCGGGGGATTCTTCCGCGGATTCTTGAAAAAACATTGCGAAAAGCCGAAGATTAAGCTATAATATCTTCAGTAACACCCGTAAAGGAGGTTGATTCCCATGATACAGGTTATCGCCGGTAATAAAGGTTCCGGTAAAACCAAACGACTGATTGATCTGACTAATGCCACGGCCCGCGATGCGGTCCACGATGTGATTTTCCTTGATGACGACAATCGTTATATGTACGATGTGGATCACAAGGTTCGCTTCATCAACGCGGCTGATTATCGTGTCAGCAATACGGATATGTTCATCGGTTTTCTCTGCGGCATTCTCAGCTCTAATTATGACGTAGGAACCGTTTTTATCGACGCTTTCCTGAAACTCTGCCACGCGGATCTGGACAAGGTAGAGCCCGTTGTCAAGGTTCTTTCCGCGCTGAGCGCAAAGCAAAACGTTGATTTTGTGCTCAGCGTCAGCGCTGATGTGGAAGCGCTGCCCGAATGTCTTAAACGTTATATCATCTGATCGTGCCGGAAGATGCTTATCCGCGGCGCGTCTGTACGGGGGCGGTCGCCTGAAGGCGCCGTCCCCCGTTTTTCATCAGATTGTTATAGGAGTGTGTCATCTATGTCTTTCTTTTCCACCCGAGGCGGCAGCTGCCTGACCGCCAGCCAGGCAATTCTTCGGGGGCTGGCTCCGGACGGAGGGCTTTATGTTCCCGCCATGTTCCCGGTGGTTTCCCCGGACGAAATAACCCGTCTTGGCCGAATGCCGTATTCGCTCCGGGCGTTTGAAATTCTGAAGCTGTACCTGGAGGATTTCTCCGCCTCAGAGATTAAATCCGCCGTCACGGCGGCCTACGATACGAACCGCTTTGACGATCCTGCCGTTGCGCCGCTGAAGCAGCTGGATGAGCGCACCTGGGTTCTGGAGCTTTTTCACGGCCCCACCCTGGCCTTTAAGGATATGGCATTGCAGCTTCTTCCCCATCTGACCGCGCTGAGCGCCCGAAAAAACGGAGAGCATCGGGAGGTTTCCATACTTGTAGCCACCAGCGGAGATACAGGAAAAGCGGCCCTTGAAGGGTTTAAGGATGTTCCCGGAACCAGCTGCACGGTCTTCTATCCTCTGGATGGCGTCAGCGACGTGCAGCGCCTTCAGATGATTACAACCGGTGGAAAGAATACCCACGTGATCGCTGTGAAGGGAAATTTTGACGATGCCCAGACAGGCGTCAAAAAGCTTTTCAGTTCATCGGATTTTGCCGGAGAAATGGACGCCCGGGGGAAAGTTCTCTCCTCAGCTAACTCCATCAACTTCGGCCGGCTTGTTCCCCAGATCGTTTATTATTTCTCGGCCTACGCGGATCTGGTTGCCCGCGGAAGCATTGTCTGCGGCAATCCTGTAAACTTCTGTGTTCCCACTGGGAACTTTGGAAACATTCTGGCTGCATATTACGCACGGGAAATGGGGCTTCCCATCGGAAAGCTGATCTGCGCCAGCAATCGGAACAACGTGCTGACGAACTTCTTCGAAACGGGAATCTATTCAACCCACCGCGTTTTCTTTAAAACGGCCAGTCCCAGCATGGACATCCTGGTTTCAAGCAATCTGGAGCGGCTTCTTTTTGAGGCGGCGGATCGGGATGGAGAATTGGTCCGCGTCTGGATGGATCTGCTGAAGACCTGCGGTTCCTACAGCGTAGGCGAACAGCGTCTGGAATGGCTGAACAGCGTTTTTGCCGCCGGCTGCGCGGATGATCATGAAACAATGCTTGAAATCGGCCGCCGCTTCACGCAGGACCGTTATCTGATGGATACGCATACAGCCGTCGCCAGTTCCGTGCTGCGCCAGTATCGTACATCCACAAGCGACGCCACCCCCACAGTCCTGGTTTCCACAGCCAGCCCCTATAAGTTCTCCAGGGATGTGCTGTCCGGAATTCTTGGACCGGAAGCGGTAGATCATCTTGATGCCTTCGACTGCAGTCAAAAGCTGGAGGAAATCTCCGGCATCCCCATGCCCGATCAGGTCCGCGGCCTGATGGATCTGCCTATTCGTCATTTTGCTTCCTGTGAAGCGGAGGAAATGGGCGCCGCGATGCTGCGTGACTTTGATTCGAAATAAACCCCGGTTCCCTGTATTTAGATCATTGATGGAGGAAAAAACATGGAAAACAACAAGCGCCCCGAAACGATGGAACGGATCACAACTCCCGCTCTGGCCCAGGCCTTTATTGACGAACAGGTTCAGGCGATCCGCGCCCAGGTTGGCAACAGCAAGGTTCTGCTGGCCCTCTCCGGCGGGGTAGACAGTTCTGTTTGCGCCGCGCTGCTGATTAAAGCCATCGGGCAGAATCTGGTTGCCGTTCATGTGAATCATGGGCTCCTTCGCAAAGGGGAGCCTGAGCAAGTCATTGAAGTTTTCCGGAACCAGATGAACGCAAACCTGGTGTATGTGGATGCCGTGGACCGCTTCCTGGATAAGCTGGCCGGCGTCTCTGATCCGGAGCAGAAGCGGAAGATCATCGGTGCCGAGTTCATCCGTGTTTTTGAAGAAGAAGCCCGCAAGCAGGACGACATCGCCTTCCTGGCCCAGGGTACCATTTATCCTGATATCACTGAGAGCGTCGGCGTCAAGGCGCATCACAATGTAGGCGGCCTGCCGGACGATCTGCAGTTCGAGCTGGTGGAGCCCGTCAAGCTCCTCTACAAGGACGAAGTCCGCGTCGTCGGCAAGGCCCTGGGCCTTGACCTTCTTCTGGTAGGTGAACCACCCTTCCCCGGCCCCGGTCTGGGCGTTCGCTGTGTCGGTGCCATCACCCGGGATCGTCTGGAAGCGCTGCGGGAAGCGGATGCGGTCGTCCGTGAAGAAATCGGCAAGCTCCCGGAAACACCCTGGCAGTATTTCTGCGCAATCCCGGATTTCCAGTCCACCGGCATCAAGTACATCGACGGTCAGGGTCAGCGCTATATGGGCTGGGCCGTAGTCATTCGCGCCGTCAATACCGTGGATGCAGTAACAGCCACCGTGCCGGAGATTCCATTCCCGGTACTCTGCCGGATCCGTGATCGAATTGTCGCAACTGTTCCCGGCGTGAACCGCGTCCTTTGGGATATCAGTGAGAAGCCCGTTGCCACGATCGAATGGGAATGACCGCCTGCAGCGCAGGAATCCAGTAACTGCAAGGCTTCCCGCCCCGTCCAAAGCCGCTCTGATAACAAAATGATAACATTCCCCCGGGACGCCATCATTGCAAGCAATCTGGTGGCTTCGAGGTAGGATGCTGTCAGTCTCTGTGAAAACCTATTTCGAAAAGCCCTTCGCTGTGGAGGAAATCTTCTTCCGCAGACGGAGGGCTTTTCTGTGTCTTTATGGATATGTCGGTCAATCCTTCGGCTTGGGCTTCCGGCCCCGCTTCCGGGGAGCGGGGACTTCCGGCGTAATCACGGCGCGGATGCGGGTGTCGTCGAATTCCGGGTAGCGGTAGCGCCAGCGGTCATACTCCTCCTTCGTGATCTCACCCGCGCGGTATCTGGCAGATTGCTCCTGCCAGGCCCGCAGGCGCTGCTCGAAGTCGGCTGCCTGAGTGCCGCCCTCAAAGATCTCCGCCCGGAGGCAGATCAGGCCGTCCGCATCCAGAATGCGGATCAATCTCCGGTCCTCCAGCGCGAACAGGGTGTGCATGAGGCCGTCCATGCTGTCGATGTCGGGCACCGCAATCGCCCGGGGCGACACGTCCAGCGCTTCCGCCATCTGCGCGGTCAGGTCAGCCTTGGGTGTTCGGTCCTCAGATTCATACTGCGCCATCCGAACATCCGCACTCGACGGCGGAAAGCCCAGCAGCATCCCCAGGTACTTCTGTGTCATCCCCCGTAGGGTCCGGAAAAAGCGGATTCTCTCGCCTGTTGCCATGGTTTCGTCCTCCCTCTGGAATGGATGAATTCATTATAGCAAAAGTGTTTAAGAATTGCAAGAGAATTTAACAGAAAAATTTAATAATTCGAGGCCGAAAATGGGGTTGACATAATCAGATATGCTTAGTATAATCAGAATAGAAATTAAGCTCGCATGCTTAAGAATAGAAAGGAAGGATGACATGGAAAACCAATTTATGCGAGCGGACGAGGTGGCCAGGGAGCTCGAGGTGTCGAGGTCCTACGCCTACCGGCTGATTCAGCAGCTGAACGCGGAGCTGCGGGCGAAGGGGTATATCACCATCGCCGGACGGGTGAATCGGCAGTACTTCAGGGAGCGTCTGTACGGGACGCCGGCTGCGAGGGAGGTGATACAGAATGCCTGTCTACAAGGATGACAAGAACGGCACCTGGTATGTCATGACCCGGTATGAGGATTGGAAGGGCGAGAAGAAGCAGAAATGCAAGCGCGGCTTCCCGACGCGAAAGGAGGCGCAGGAGTGGGAGCGCACCTTCCAGCAGCAGAACAGCGGCGACCTGGACATGACCTTCGAGGCCTTCACCGAGGTGTACGAGAAGGACATCCGGCCCCGGCTGAAGGAGAACACCTGGCTGAGCAAGGAGCACATCATCCGGACGAAGCTCCTGCCGTACTTCGGGAAGCGGATCATCAGCGAGATCGGGACCAAGGACGTGATCGCCTGGCAGAACGAGCTGCTGGCCCACCGGGACGAGAAGAAGCAGCCCTATTCCCCCACCTACCTGAAATCCATCCACAACCAGCTGGTGGCGATCCTGAACCACGCGGTGAGGCACTACGGCCTGAAGAGTAATCCGGCGTCCAAGGTCGGTTACATCGGCAGCAAGGAGAGCGAGGAAATGCAGTTCTGGACGAAGGAGGAGTACCTGAAGTTCGCGGAGGCCGTGATGGACAAGCCCATGTCCTACTACGCCTTCGAGATGCTGTACTGGTGCGGAATCCGGGAAGGTGAGCTGCTGGCGCTGACCCCGGCGGACTTCGACTTCAAAAGCAGCACGGTCACCATCAACAAGTCGTACCAGCGGCTGCACGGGACGGACGTGATCACTGCCCCGAAGACGAAGAAGAGCGTCCGGACCATCAAAATGCCCGGCTTCCTCTGCGAGGAGATGCAGGATTACATCGGATCCATCTACGGGGTGAAGAAGAAGGACCGGATCTTCCCCGTCACCAAGGACTTCCTCTACCACGAGATGGACCGGGGCTGCAGGGCTTCCGGGGTGAAGCGGATCCGGGTGCACGATATCCGGCACAGCCATGTGAGCCTGCTGATCGACATGGGATTCAGCGCCGTGGCCATCGCGGACCGCGTCGGTCACGAGAGCATCGACATCACCTACCGTTATTATGGAAAGCAAGTATTTATGGAAAGCAAAACACCACGGAGATTGAAAAAAAACAAATTGCAATAGATTTTCTTTCCATAAAACCTGATACTCCTTCTGGGCGCAAAGCGCTACAACAAAGAAGGAGATGGTTTTCATGTTACGACAAATCAAGGTGGCGGATCTGTGCAATGAACTGGAGGAGCAGTTAGAAAAACTCCAGTATTCAGAGGATTCAATGCGCAGATATCGCAAGGTATTTCGGGAGTTCACGGAATATTCAGGAGATTGCTATTATTCACAGTCGAAAGGAACGGATTTCCTACTCTGGAAGTTTAATCAGCTCGGAGGGTTTGTAACTTCCGGAGAACACTCCAAGAATGAGATGTATTATTTTCGGGTAATACGTTCTTTGGCGGAGTATTTTAATTTCGATACAATTTTCAGACGCAACGATTATCATGGTGAAATTGTCTGGCCGATCCCATTTAAGGATGCAACGGAAAATTATCTGAGATTTGAGGTTGAACAAGGCTGTTCGAAAAGTTATTACCGGCGGGGCAGAGATATTATTAAGGATTTGATTTTGTTTTTGGATTCTGCTGGAGTTCACGACCTTTCCGGAATTACTCCTGGATTAATTTCACGCTTTACAGAAACAATGGTTGGATTGGCTCCGGCAACAATAGCCGAAAGGCTATCCGCACTCAGACAGTATCTCAGATATACTTTTATCCATGGATATGTCGATAAACCAATCGAAACCTATTTGCCTCATCCACCCCAGAGATTACGGACCAAACTTCCGACCGTATGGAGCGAAGAACAGATTGAGCAGCTTATTACGAGCATGGATATTACCACATCTGTGGGCAAAAGAGATTATGCCATTTTGCTTTTAGCTGCCAGACTCGGTTTACGGATTGGTGATATTCTTTCCCTTACGCTGAATAGTATTGATTGGGAAAATAAAATCATCACCATTATACAGAACAAGACACGGGAACCGTTATCGCTGCCGCTTCCAGATGATGTAGGATGGGCTATCATTGATTATCTCAAATCTGGAAGACCGGTTACAGATTATCCTAATATTTTCGTCACACATAATGCACCGTACAAAGGAGTCCCTTTTCAAAGCACGTTGCGCCATAATATTACTAAAGCGCTGAAAAGAGCCGGAATTTCCATTGATAAAAGCAAGCATTACGGATGGCATTCTCTTCGGCATTCTCTTGCAACCAATTTGCTTCAGAACGACGTGTCAGTCTCAACGATATCGGATATTCTGGGTCATTCGGATCCACAAGTTGCCAAGCATTATCTCAGGGTGGATATGAAAGGCCTGAGAAAGTGCTCTTTGGATGTGGAGGTGAAAGATTATGTCAAGGAATAAAGCTTTCACCGGTCCGCTGGCCGAACACATTCAAAACTTCCTGGATGAAAAACGGGCTCTTGGTTTCAAATACGAAGAGCAGGCGCGGCTTCTGTCAGTTCTTGACGTTTTAAGTCTTCAGTATGATTGCTCGAATGGTTTGTCAAAAGAATTATGCTTTGCATTCATTGAAAAGAATCCCAACTGGCGACAAAAAACACAGGAAGCTCGTGTTACACTGATCCGTACTTTTGCCGAATACCTTATCAGGCACGAAATCCCTGCGTACATGGTTGACTATTCTATCGTAACCAACATGAACGAAGATTTCAAGCCATATATCTTTACGCACTCGCAGATAGCAGATATTTTTATGGTTGCGGATTCAATCAAGCCTAACTCAACCCATGACACACACATTTTCTATCCTGCAATTCTCCGTGTTCAATATGGCTGCGGATTGCGTATTTCAGAAACTCTTGGCTTGCGTATGAAAGATGTGGATATGAACAGCAATATTCTGCACGTTAAAAACGCAAAGAATAACAAAGATCGCGATATCCCGGCCAGTGATTCTGTTATGGAATACATGAAATGGTACAGCAGGAAGATACATCCCGTATATGCACCTGAAGACTATTTCTTCAAGAGCCGTCGGGGAACTGGACATTACGAGAAAACAGCGGTAAATCATTATTTCAGGGATATCCTCTTTGCCTGCGGAATTATGCATGGCAATAAAAGCGACGGTGGACCGCATTTGCACAATCTTCGGCACACTTTCTGTGTTCACAGTCTGGAGGCAATGCTCCGTAACGGAATTCCTCACCAGGTGGCATTGCCTTTACTCATGACATATATGGGGCATTCTTCGCTTTCTGCGACCGGCCGATATTTGAAACTCACAGCAGAAGTATTCCCTGATCTGGTAGAGCAGGTCAGTAAGATTTATGCTGACATTATTCCGGATCTGGAGGTGAAAACTGAATATGAAGACGACTGATTTTCCCTCCATGCTCAGTGACTTTTTGCTGAAAGAGCTTCCAAACATTCGAAATCAAAGCAGCAACACAATTATATCCTACAGAGATACATATGTTCGTTTACTGATATATTGCCGTGATGTACTTTCGATAAAGCCAGAAAGGATTTCTGTAGCGGATCTGACAGCAGAACGACTTGTCGACTATCTGAACTGGCTGGAGCAGGATTGTAACAATAGTATCAATACCCGGAACCAGCGGTTGGCCGCGATACATTCGCTGTTTCGATATATTCAGATGCAATCGCCGGAATATTTGTTTCAATGCCAGCAAATACTTGGCATTCCTTACAAAAAAGCGGAAAAACATCCAGTTGGCTATTTGAGTGAGGATGAAACAAAAGCTCTGCTTTCCACGCCGGATACCAGCACAAGAAAAGGACGTCGTGACCAGGCACTCCTTACGCTCTTGTATGACAGTGGTGCAAGGGTCCAGGAATTGGTCGATCTGCGTGTCGGGGATTTGCGTCTGAATACACCAGCCCAGGTAAAACTGACGGGAAAAGGCAGAAAGACCCGCTGTGTCCCTCTGATGGATAAAACAGTCGCTCTTTTGCGGCAATATCTTCTGGAAAATAACATTGATACCCCGGTTTCTTTCGAGCATCCTTTATTCTTTAATTCTCAGAGAAAGAAGCTCACTCGTCAGGGCGTTGCCTATATTCTCTGCAAATATGCTGATCTATGCAATATTCAGCAGGTTTCTCCGCACAAGTTGAGGCATACCAAAGCTATGCATCTTACCGAAGCAGATGTGAATCCAGTATTCATTAGGGACTTCCTCGGTCATGCTGATCTGAAGGTGACCGAAATCTATTCAAAAACCAGCATTAAAATGAAAAAAGCTGCTCTCGACAAGATGAATTCCGGGAAAACAGTTATACCTGATAAACCTGTAAAAGACTGGACTAATGACAACTCGCTCCTCGACTGGCTCAATGGATTGAAACGGTAATTATGGAAAGTGATCCTGACGGATTCCTCAGCAATTCTGCGGATCCGTCAGGTCAACTTGTCATAATATTTTTCTTGTCATAATAATTGTTATGTAAAGCTTGTCATAAGGAATACGCCCACCTCTTCCCCTCCAAGCAGGTGGACATGGCGAAACGTCTGGACAGTGAAAGGATGGTTGAAGAGCATGTCAGCTAAGATCACGGACCGCCACAACCGGCACCGCAGCATCACCGTGGGCTTCCGGGTCTCCCCGGAGGAGAACGAGCAGATCAACCGGGCAGTGGCTATCTCCGGCCTGCCCAAGCAGGAATACTGCTACCGGCGCTGCCTGGACCGGGAGATCACCGTCCTGCCCAACCCCAGAGTGTACAAGGCAATCAAAACCCTGCTGACAGAAGTCCTGGCCGAGCTGAAGCGGCTCAGCCAGGGCGAGCAGCCCAGTGAAGAACTGCTGGAGGACATTGCCCTGATCACGAAGGTCATGGGCGGCATGAAAGGAGAATCAGCATGAACACCAGCACACAGCAAGCAAACAGATGGATCGGCCGGTATGGCCTGATGCGGAAAGCCTACCTGGAAGAATACCAGCCCGAACTTCTCCGGGAACTGACACGCAGCGGCAGGCTCTCGCAGCACCTGGTGGAGGTCGATGCCGCTGCCCGCCGGCGGCTGGAAATCCTGATGCCGTCGCTGGCCAGGAACGCCGGTGCGACCGAGACGCTCAAAGCCCGGGATCAGCTGGCCTGGGTACAGCTCATGAACGCCTGCAAGGCACAGGCCGAAGAGATCATCTTCGACGAAATCATCTACACTTGAGAAAGAAGGAATGCCCCATATTGACCCACACGAACCCCACCACCCTCACGCCCACCGTCGTGATCGGCATCGACCACGGCTACGGCAACATCAAGACGGCCAACACCTGCTTCCGGGCAGGTG
>CAZMFY010000004.1:0-26932 GCA_964565635.1 uncultured Oscillospiraceae bacterium | reverse complement strand
ACGTACGGTGCAATGGGAGGGGCGAGGGTTAACGCCCTCCCTCTACCCTATTCCCTTCTGACGGATCCGTCTCCGGAGCTTCCAGCAGACTTTATCGATGGATGGCTCCTGACGGTGCTGACCCTCTTCGCCTTATCGGACGGGGAGATTTCGCCGGCGGCACTCTCTTCCCGGGGCCTTTCTGCTTCGCCCGAAGCCCTCTATCAGGTTTTTCATCCGGCGGCTGCTCACGCAACGGAAATCCTGACGGATCAGAGCGGTGAACTCTGGCATGCTCCTTTGCCCGCGAATTCTTTTTTTGGCCGTGAGCGGGAGCTGTTTGATCTGACGGAAGCCGCGAAAGCCGGAAAGAAAATCCTGCTCTGCGGACTTGGCGGGGTGGGGAAGACGGAGCTGCTTCGCCAGCTGCTCGCCGGTTTTCTGCGCGCGGGCACATTCCGACAGATTGCGGCCGTTCAGTATAACGGAAGCCTGGTTCGCAGCTTTACCCGAAGCTTCCTGCGGCTCAGGGGTACAACTCCGGAGGACTGCTTTCACGAAAGCATGTATCTCCTCTCCCGGGCCTCCGGCCCTCTGCTGATGATTGACAATGTTACGTCACCGGACGACCCCGCGCTGGAAGCGCTCAAGGAGCTCTCCTGCCCGGTTCTGATCACGGCCCGCTTTTCTTCGCTGCCGGGCTTTGACACCTATTCGCTGGATAATCTGGATCGTACGGCGGCAGAGCTCATCTTTCGAAACAACTACGGTCTGGCGCTGGCCCCGGAAGATCTTCCGCCCTTCAGCCGCCTGATGGCCCGGGAATCCATGCATCATCCCCTGGCCGCTATGCTGCTTGCGCGGGCGGCCCGGGCTAATCGCTGGCGCATTGAAGAGCTGGAGATAAAAATGCGGGCAGGCTATGAAGAGCTGCGCTTTCAGGACGACAGGAAGAAAGTGGATCTGGATCTTGTGCTGCGCCGGCTCTATGAAAACAATCAGATGGATCCCGAAAAGCTGGCGCTGCTTCGTCTGCTGTCGATTCTTCCTTATCAGGCCTATGCGACGGATGAAATCAGGCAGCTGTCCGGGAGGCGGGACGCGGAGAAAATGCGGGAGGACCTGATCTGGCTCGCCAGGCGGGGCCGGCTGGATTCCGCAGACGAAGCCGGACAGACGCGGTTTGTCATGCATCCGCTGATTGCCGAATGCATCCGCCGCACCGCGCCCCGGGAGCAAGAATTTGAACCTTTCTGGCAGTATGCCGGGCAGGCGCTGGCTTATGACCTCCGGAGCCTTCCTCCGGAGGAGGGACTTTCCGGAAAAAAGCGCCTGGCGGAATCGCTGCTTCACGCGGCAGCGCTCCTTGAGCAGCCGGTGAGCCGGTCCCTGGCGGAAATGTGCGTTCAGGCAGCGCTCTGGCTGGATGAGGATATGGCCGCGGCGCAGCAGCTGAAGTCCATCGTCTCCGCCATTCCCGGCGACACAACAGATCTCCTTTTAAAATCAGACGAGCGCTTTATGTTTATCGGCCCATTGTCCGATCCGGACATGATGACCCGCATGCGTGATGAACTGGAGCATCCCACGCTTCCGCCGGTCTGGCATCGCCACTATGTGATTCATAGCCTTGAATGTATGGTGAATGCGCTCGATTCTCAGCGGGTGCTGACGCTGCTGGACCGCGAGCTGGCTATGCCGGACCTGACACGCTTTGAAAGTCAGGAGCTGCTGATGATCAAGATAGCCTGCCAGACGAGCCTTCAGAATAATGCCGCGGCATATGAAACATGCTGTGAGGGAATCGGCATTGCGGAAGAACTTGAAGCCGGGCGTAAAACAAAGCCGAACACGCTCCTCTGGGCTGAATATCTTGCGACGGTCCTGGTGCATCTTGGGCGTATCAATGAAATCAAGGATATCCGGGAAAAAATCCGGGAGCTGCGGGAATCGACCCCCGAATCCCCGACGGCCAGGATGCAGAATGAATGCCTGTATGCTCAGATTGCTGAAAGCGAAGGACGCTTCGAGGACGCGCTGGCCATCTGGCTGGAGCTTCGGGAGGAGCTATGCCGCTATATGGGCGCCGGAAATGCGCTGTATGTTCAGGTCTGCAGTCAGCTGGGGCTTCTCAGCGCAAAGGCCGGGAAGACCAGGGAAGCCGCTGATTATTATGATGAAGGGCTGGGGCTGTGCAGGCTGCATCCTGAATTCTCGCCTCTTTTGCATATCCTGCTGAATAATAAGGCCGTTCTTCTGCTGGATCTGAAAAAAACGGAGGAGGCGCTTCCGCTTCTTCGGGAGGCGATCATGCTGACCATTCCGCTTGGCGGGATTCCGCTGGCGGAACCGAGAAAAAACCTGGCCCGCTGTCTCCGGATGAGAGGAGAAAGCGGCCAGGCGAAGCTGCTGTATGAGGAAGTTCTGCCGGTTTTTGTGGAAAGCTATGGAGATCAGCATCCGAAGACGCAGGAAGTGCGCCGGTGTCTGCAGGAACTGACATAATGAGGAGACAGGGGACGATCCCCTGTCTCCTTCCTTATTCGCAGGCGGCCTTGCGGGCCATGATGGGATACATGATTTCCGGCGGGAATTTGGGCTGACGGTCATAGGTATACAGGCCGTTTTTCTCCTGCTCCACGTCCGTGAGCTGGGTATAGCACAGGCCGCAGTGGTCCGGGTTGTCCAGCAGGGCGTCCGTCAGGGCCTTGTAGCGGGACAGGAATTCCTCCTTCGTCTTCGGCGCTTCCCCGTATCCCCAGCCGAATTCTTCTTCGGACCAGCGGATGCCGCCGTATTCGCTGACGAAGACGGGCTGCCCGGGGCTGTTGTGCTGGCGCTCCGGGAATCTTTCGTAGATGGGCTCCGTGCCGGGACCGTAGCGCCGGGCCCATTCCTCCGGATGCTGCTCGTAATCATGGACATCGAAGATATCGGTTTCCACGTGGAAGTTTCCGCTGGTGTCGATGCAGGGGCGGGTGGGATCCAGGGCCTTCGTCAGCCGCCAGGTCAGCCGCAGCACGTCGTCATTCTGGCGGCAGCCCTCGTAATCCCAGGTTTCGTTGAAGGGGCACCATCCGATAATGGCGGGGGAGGAATAATCCCGCTGAACCGCCTCGATCCATTCCTTCGAGAAGGCGGCGAAGGCGGCGATATCCGCGTGGTTCAGGCCCCAGGAGGCCATTTCGCCCCAGCAGATGTAGCCCAGATGATCCGCCCAGTAAAGATATCGGGCTTCGAAAACCTTCTGATGCAGCCGGGCGCCCTGAAAGCCCATCTGCATGGACAGCAGGATGTCCTTTTTCAGATCCTCGTCGGTGGGGGCGGTATAGATGCCGTCGGGATAGAAGCCCTGATCCAGAATCAGGCGCTGGAAGATTGGCCGGCCGTTCAGCAGGAACTTCATGCCCTCCAGGCGGACGCTGCGCAGGCCGAAATAACCGGTAACCCGGTCCATTCCGCCCCGGGGATCCGTCAGGGTCAGGACGTAGTCATACAGATTCGGGCGGCCGATATCCCACAGCTCCTTCCGGGAGAGATTGACCGTCAGCTCCGCGCAGTCGGCGCCGGCGACGCATTCCGCCTCGCCGGTTTCCTCCCCGGCGAAGGAGGTTTCCAGCCGGATCCGGGCCCCCGCCGCGTGCTTTGTCAGGATCCGGAAATGCACGCGGGCATTCTCCGCGTCCGGAGTGATCAGGATCCGGCTCATATAGGCGGGATTCACCCACTCCAGCCAAACGGTCTGCCAGATGCCGGTGGTGCGGGTATAATCGCAGTCGTGGCTGTGGTAGAGACGGCTCTGCTTTCCCGATGGCTGCAGCGGATCCCGCACCCGGTCCTCGCAGGAGACGGTCAGCAGGTTTTCGCCCTTCCGGAGGGCCGGGGTCAGATCCATGGAAAAGGAAGTATATCCGCCTTCGTGCAGCCCGATATACCGACCATTGAGCCAGACCCGGGTCCGATAATCCGCGGCGCCGAAATGGAGCAGGACGGTTTTGCCTTCCGCCTCGGCGGGCAGGGTGAAGCATCTTTTATACCAGACGCAGTCCATAAAATCTGTATGGGCCAGTCCGCTGAGACGGCTCTCCGGGCAGAAGGGAACCAGGATTGTGCCGGAAAGACGTTCCTGCTCCGGCAGGCCTCTTTCTATCCCGGAAGCGCCGTGATCGATTTCAAATTGCCAGGTTCCGTTCAGATTCATCCATGATTCCCGATAAAACTGCGGCCTTGGGTATTCCGGACGCGGTATGTCCTGCATCATCCTGATCCTCCTGATTCTACTGAACTTTTTCTCTGGAACGGCGGGACGGTCATTTTCGTTACATTTTTCCCGTAGGCACCGAAAAGGACCGTCCCTCCCGTTCCATTATTTTACGCAGCAGCGACTTTTTTCGCAACCGATTTATGCTTTCGGGTTTCGCTTCCGTTTCTCCCTTGCCCGGGGCGGAAAACCGTACTATAATACAGGCGGCAAATAAAAATACGGAGGTGGATTCCCATGTCTGTCAATCGTTTTGTACTGAACGGAACATCCTATCACGGACACGGGGCGATCAACGAGATCCCCGGCATCATCGCTTCCAAGGGCCTGAAGAAGGCTTTTGTGGCATCGGATCCTGATCTGGTGAAATTCGGAGTGACCGCGAAGGTGACCGATCTGCTGGAGAAGAACGGCATCGCGTACGAGCTCTATACGGATATTAAGCCTAATCCCACCATCGAAAACGTGCAGCACGGCGTGGATGCCTACCGGGCTTCCGGGGCCGATTTCATGATCACCATCGGCGGCGGCTCCTCCATGGATACGGGCAAGGGCATCGGCATCATCGTCAACAATCCGGAATATTATGACGTGCGCTCCCTGGAGGGCGTGGCGCCCACGAAGCACCGCACGGTCTTCACCATCGCGGTGCCCACCACCGGCGGCACCGGCGCCGAATCCACGATTAACTACGTGATTACGGACGTGGAGAAAAAGCGCAAGTTCGTCTGCGTGGACCCCAACGACATCCCGGACGTGGCCGTGGTGGATCCGGACATGATGTCCAGCATGCCCAAGGGGCTGACCGCCTCCACGGGCATGGATGCGCTGACCCATGCCATCGAGGGCTATACCACCAAGGCTGCCTGGGCCCTGGCGGACTGCCTGGATCTGGAAGCCATCAAGCTGATCGCCAAGAACCTGCGGAAGGCTGTGGCGAACGATCCGGATGGGCGGGAAGGCATGGCACTGGCCCAGTACGTGACCGCTATGGCCTATTCCAATGTAGGCCTGGGCATCGCCCATTCCATGGCCCATACCTTGGGTGCCGTCTATGACACCCCCCACGGGGTGGCCTGCGCCATGATGCTGCCCATCGTCATGGAATTCAACCAGGAATGCACCGGCGAGAAGTTCCGGGACATCGCGGAAGCCTTCGGGGTGGATACCACCGGCATGGATGCTCCCGCCTACCGGAAGGCCGCTATTGACGCGGTCCGGCAGCTGAGCGTGGATGTGGGCATTCCCACGAAGCTGGAGAAGCTGAAGGAAGAGGATCTGCCCTTCCTGTGCGAATCCGCGGCGGCGGACGCCTGCGCCCCCGGCAATCCCCGGGAAGCGACCCTGGCTGACTTTGAAGCCATGTTCCGCAAGCTGATGTAATTCCGAACAGCAAGGCCCGGACCGGCAGCGACTGCCGATCCGGGTTTTTTACGGTTTTTCAGGTTGAAAGGGAACCGGAACCCGGTTAAAATGGAAGGCAGATCAATCGATTCGGACAGATTTGACGCCGGGAGCCGCCGGGCACGGACCCCGGTTACAAAGAGGAGGAAGAAGATGTCGATTACAAGCAACCTGGTACGGGCTGCCTTCAGGCGCGGCGACGAGAAGCGGGACGCGGGGCTGACCACGCCGGAGGATATCCGGCGGTTTGACGATATCCCCTACGGCCCGGAGGCCGGATGGAATCTGCTGGACGTTTACCGGCCGAAGGATACAGAGGGAAAGCTGCCGGTCATCGTCAGCGTACACGGGGGTGGCTGGGTCTACGGGGACAAGGAACGCTATCAGTATTACTGCATGAGCCTGGCCCAGCACGGGTTTGCGGTGGTGAATTTTACCTACCGGCTGGCACCGGAATTCAAGTTTCCCGCGCCCCTGGAGGACACGGCGGCAGTGTTCCGCTGGATTCCGGAGAACGCGGAGAAATACGGTCTGGACCCGGAGCATGTGTATGCCGTAGGGGACAGCGCGGGGGCGCACCTTCTGAGCCTGTACTGCTGCCTGTGCACCAGCCCCGGCTATGCCCTGGCCCTGGCGCTTCCGGAAAGGGCGATGCCGGCACCGGAGGCGGTGGCGCTGAACTGCGGTGTATACCGGACAGAGAAAAAAGCCCTGACGGGCACCCTCGGGGCGCTGGCCCGGGATTTTCTTCCCGGAAAAGGGACGGAGGAAGAGCTGCACAGGATCAACGTGATGGAGCAGGTGACCGGGAATTTCCCGCCGGCCTTCATCATGACGGCGGAGGGGGATTTCCTGGCGGGACAGGCCCGGCCGCTGGCGGAGAAGCTGCAGGCACTGGGGGCCTACGCGGAATACCATTATTACGGGGATAAGGATCATGTGCTGGGGCATGTGTTCCACTGCAACATGCGCCTGGAGGAAGCGAAAAAGTGCAACGGGGATGAATGCGCCTTCTTCCGGTGGATCTATGCCGAAGGCCGGCCCTGAGCCCGGAGAACCCGGATATGCGGACTTCACCGGACAGACGCCCTGTGAAGGCGGGAAACAGGGACCGGGATTTCCGGCGGGGAACCGCGGGATGACGGACCCGGAGGGTTCGTTCCGATTCCGGAAGGAGATGAAATGAGAAAAGCGATAAAGCAGATCGGGGTCTGCGCGGGGCTGCTGCTGATTTTCTGCCTGGTTTGCCGGCTGACGGTGTTCCGGACCTATACCGCGTATATTCCCCTGGGGGAGCGGCAGGAGGCGGAGTTCCGCCGGGAGGGCATTCAGGTTGAGGTGGAGCGGCCGGAGGTGCTGAAGGCCGGGGAGCCGGAGATCCGGGACGGATATCTGCGGATCCGGCTGGAACCGGAGGGACCGGGGCGTACGGACGTGACCTTCCGGACGAAGGACGGGGAATCGGACGCCCTGCAGGTGCTCCGGGTGGGCCCGCTTCATACGGTTTACGATATGAACAGCGGCGGCTTTACCGGGGACAACGCCGTGTTGATCGCCCTGACGGTCTTCTGGGCGCTGGTGGGAGCCATCATGATCTGGCATTTCCGGCAGGCCCGAGGCACCGGCTTCTATGCATACGGCACCATCTATTACGCGGGCTTCGGCATTTTCGCCCTGGCCACCGCCCTGACGATGCTGCAGGTGACGGTGTCCCATCTGATGTCCCCCGCAACCTATTCCATGCTCAGCGCTTACAGCACCATCAACGGGGCCAGCATGCAGTTCATGATGCTGACGATGCCGGCGATGGTCCTTTTCGCCCTGGCGATGGCGGTCAGCAATATCGTGCTGCTGCGCCATGAGCGGCTGGGCATTCAGAACGTGCTGGGGCTGATTGCGGGGCTGATCCTGCTGCTGGGGGAGGGGATCGGCCTGTTCCTGTTCAGCCGGGATTTCGCTGGATCGGAATGGCAGGGCAGGGTGGATAATACGCTGCAGAACACCTATGCCACGGTTTTTGCCTACTTTGAATGCGTCCTGACCGGCGCCGCCATTTGCACCGTGAAGGCGGCGGGGCACGAGCCGGAGCCGAATCAGGATTACATCATCATTCTCGGCTGCTGGTTCCGGCCGGACGGAAGCCTGCCGCCGCTGCTCCGGGGGCGGGCGGACCGGGCGCTGGCCTTCTGGTGGCATCAGAAAGAGACCACCGGGAAGGAGGCGGTCTTTATTCCCTCCGGCGGCCAGGGCAGGGATGAGCCCATGGCGGAGGCGGAGGCGATCCGGCGGTATCTGGCGGCCCAGGGAATTCCCGATCGTCTGATCCTGCCGGAGGATCGGGCGGTGAATACCTTCCAGAATATGGCGTTTTCCCGGAAAATCATGGAGGAGCAGGCGCGGCCGGCAGATGCCGGGGCTGCGGACGCCGTCCGGAACGGGGATGAATCCCGGCGGATCATGGAGGAGCAGGCACAGCAGACGCATCCGGAGCCCTTCCGGGCGATCTACGCCACGACGAATTATCACGTGTTTCGCAGCGGGGTCTGGGCCGCGGAGGCCGGGCTGAAGGCGGAGGGAATCGGGTCCCGGACCAGATGGTGGTTCTGGCCCAACGCTTTTCTGCGGGAGACGGTGGGGCTGCTCCAGAAGCGCTGGAAGCAGGAGCTGCTGTTCCTGCTGGTGATGATCGGATTCTTTTCCCTGCTGTCCATGGTGGTGTGAAAACCGGCCGCGGCAGGGATGATCCGCGGAGTGGGCGATCTTGCCCTGTTGTTCGTGGCGATCTGAGTACAGAATAAAAAAGAGGATGGTTTTCTTCACTCGGCAGAAACGCCGGCGGGGGAAACCATCCTCTTCTTTAATCCGGGAAGCCGCTCACTTGTGGGAGACGACCTCGTAATTATATTCCTTCAGCATGCGCCCGGCGGCAAGGCAGCTGGCTGCGTCATAGAATTCAATCCGCAGGGCGCCGGCGCCGGATTCCCGGTTATGATTGATGCCGATGTTTTTAATATTGATGCCCCCGGCGGCCAGAATCGCCGAGATGACGGAGATGGCGCCGGGCTTATCGGTCACCTTCACGGAGAAGCTGTACTGCGCCTCCAGCAGTCCGTGGGCATCCGCGAAGGTTTTGCGGTAATCCCCGGACTCCACAAACAGATCGTGAATTGCGGCCATATCGTTTTCCACAAGGAATTTTTCGATATCCTCCAGGGAGCCGATGAACTGCCGGAGCACATCCAGCACCGCCTCCCGGTTGGAGCTGAAGATCTGCTGCCACATCATGGGAGAGGCGCTGGCGATCCGGGTGATATCCTTGAACCCGCCGGCTGCAAGCCGCTTCATGGTGCGCTCCGGGCTGTCCGTCCGGTGAACGAGATTGACCAGGGCGGCGGCCACCAGATGGGGCAGGTGGCTGATGGTGGCGACGGAGCGGTCATGCTCCTCCGCGTCGATCACATAGGGATTGGCCTTCAGCTCCCGGACGATTTCCGTCATGCGCTGGGTATGGGCCAGGGAGGTCTGGGGCGTGGGGCAGAGCATGTAGAAGATGTTTTCCAGGATCACGGGATCGGAATGCTCATACCCGGTCTTTTCCGAACCGGACATGGGATGGCCGCCGATAAAATTCCGGCCCAGGCCCAGCTCCAGAGCGGATTTCTGGATGGCGGTTTTCGTGCTGCCCACGTCGGTGATAAACGCGTCCTCCCGGAGAAGCGGCTTCAATTTGGCGAGATATTCTGCGTTGACTTCCACCGGGGTGCAGAGGAAGATGACATCACATTCCGCAAACCGGGGATCGTCTCCGCTGCTGAGCACCACGTCCACAACGCCTTCGCCCCGGGCGATTTCCAGCTTCACACTGCTGCGCATGTAGGCATAAATCCGGCAGTCGGGCTCCGCGGCCCGGAGCCCTTTGGCAATGGAGCCGCCGATGAGCCCCAGCCCGATAAAACCATAGGTATTCGCCATGATGTATTCCCTCCCGTCCAAGACAGCGGAGCCGGCCGCGGCTGCCACCCGACAGGCGAAATAGCCCTCGGGAGCCCCGGCTTTTCCCTTCAGCCGGACCTGCTTCGGAGGCAGGGGGAAACGGGCGGCAGGGATAAAGACCGGGCCGGTTTTTTTCGGTCAATTATATAATAAGGAATCTGAAACCGCAAGCCTGCGGGGCCGGGACAGCCGCTATCCATAAGGCGGGAGGATCCCCGGAGAGAAAAAAGAAGAGCCGCGCCGAAAAAATCTGGTGCGGCCCGCTTTATCGCGATGGAAGAAGTTACGCGATCTTTTCCTGGAGCGTGCATTTCCAGAACAGGTCGTTTTCCTCTTCGCAGGGAGAAACATAGATTTCAGTTTCTTTCGCCTGTTCCGGCGCATCCATCCGATCGCAGTCGGAAATGGTTTCCATCAGCATCTCGTTCATTTCGTTCGTTTCGGTCGTTTTGCTCATTTCGTTGTTTACCATTTTTGAAAAACTATCCTCGATTTCCCGCGCGCCTGCTTTGCCGCGGCGCGCTTTTTTTCGGAACGGGGGAGATCCCTCATTCCGGAGCGGGATTATACCGCGGGGCTCCGGAGAAAACAATCGCTCCGATGACCGGCGGTTTCCCAAAAGGGACATGAGGAAGAAGGATGGGACATCAGATGACCGGCGGTTTCCCAAAAGGGACAAACGGAAGAAAAACAATTACAGGATGGGAATGGAGGCGGCGCTGGCGGATTCATCCAGGGTAAAGCTGTAATTCCGGGTAAAGGGGACCAGGGTATCCGGATTGATGCCCATGGCCAGAATCTCCTCCCGGGAGGCGGTGTCGTACAAGGCGCTGTCATCCGAGAAACCGCAGAAGGGGACGATATACAGCTCCAGATGATGACCGGCCTGTACCGTATAGAAGGCGGGCTGCAGATAGAGCACGCAGTCGTACCAAGCATCGGGGAGGAAGGCTTCCGGCTCCGCCGCGGCGGAAGAGGGGAGATATCCCGCAAGGGGGTTGCGCAGATCCATGGTGCCATAGGCGATGAGCTTCCGGTTCGCTTCGGTCTGCACCCATTCCACCAGATCATAGGGCTCGGTGCCCTCGCCCCGGTCGATGCCGTCCTCCGCAATCACCCGCTGATCCAGCACGCCGATGGACCGGGTATCGAAGCATGGGAAGGGCTCGTCCGCCTGATCCACCAACAGGGCGCCGATCATCGGTACGCCCTCCCCGGGGTTTGAGACCCTGACCCGCAGATGAACGGCGGCGGGGCCGTTGACCGTGAGATCCCGGGCGACCTCCGCCGACCACAGGGCGTGATCGGAGCCGGAGGCCCCGTCGCAGGTTTCGCTGAGCAGCACCGCGTTATTCAGATGGGCATCCCGGGCAGAAACGGTACGCTCCTGAGGATCTGCGGACTGCAGGGTCAAGGCGCTTTCCGTATTCCACTGATCCGCGGCGTGAAAGGTGCCGTCCAGGTTGCTCTGCACCAGGAAATCCGGCATCGAGGACACTTCGTTTTCCACGCCCAGCAGTTCATGGGTGAACCAGAGATTCAGCCATTCCGTAAAGGAATGATCGCCGATCATGATATCCGTCTGCGTCTGCTCGTTGGCCGGGGTCACATGGCCGTTCTGATGCAGGATGCACCGGACCTGGCAGCCGGAGGCCAGGAAGGCGCTGCGCATCAGATCAAACTGCTTTGGCCGCACCGTTTCATCATTCAGCCCTTGCACGATTAGCGCGGAGGCCCGGAAGCCGGAGCGGGCGGAATAATCCCGCTCCGCCCAGAAGGACCCGTAATCCCCGGCCAGGGCGATCTGCTGATCCCGCAGGGAGGCCAGATAATCCCGATACATGGATTCCAGGGTTTCATCCGCTCCGTCCGGGAAGCGGCTTGCGCACAGGGCGGACAGATCGGCCAGAGCGTCATAGGTTCCCAGCACCCCCGAGGGGGCGCCCTGCGCATTATTATAATCATACCAGCTGGAGATTCCGGCCACGGGCACGACCGTTTCCAGCCCCTGAACCCCGGAGGAAGCCACCTCGAAGGCCAGGGCGCCCGCGTAGGAGCGGCCGATCATGGCGATTTTTCCGCTGCACCAGTCCGCCGGAACCCGGAGGCAGCTTTCCCGATCCGAGAAGGCGTTCCGGTCCCCGGTGAGCCATTCAATGACGCACCGGAAGGCGTCCGCCTCCAGATCGTCGGCGCAGCATTCGATGCCTTCCGAGCCCCAGGTACCGGGGCCGGCCGCCTGCACCAGGGCGAAGCCCCGGACCAGATAATAATCATAGACGGTGAAATTCCCCAGATACTGCTGGAGGAAGGGATCGCTGTCCAGCTGATAATTCCAGTCCGCCGGGTTCGCCTCCGCCGCTAGGTCCAGCACGGAGATTTCCCCTGCTGCCGCCCGCTTTTCGGGCTGCGCGCGCAGGGCGTTTTCATCAAAGACGGAGGCGCCCACGGCGGGCAGGGCGGGATTATAGGTATACATGCCGGCGATATAGGGCCGGGCCTCGTAAATCACCGGAACCTGGCACCGCCCTTCCGCGGCGGCCCGGGGCATCTGCACCACGGCTTTGATCAGATCCGGTCGGCCGTCCAGGTCGGTATCGTAATCCGTTTCCACATAGACCGTGAAACGGAGAAGATCGCTGCCCTCGTTGGTATAATCTGGCTGACGGGCATCTGTATACCGGAGAATCGGCTGGGCCATGCCGTCCGCGATGCGGAAAAAGCTTTCCGCGGGGGCTGAAGATTCGCCCTCCTCCGGATTGAAAAAGCTTTCCGCGGGGGCGGAAGCTTCGCCGCCTTCTATGTTGGAAGATATTTCCGCCGGGGCGGGAGATTCAGACAGACAGGTTCCGGACAGGACGCAGGCGACCAGGAGAACCGCAAGGAACGGAAGAATTTTCTTCATAAAAAGGGCGCCTCTTTTCTGAGCTAAAAAGGAGGAAACGGCGCTGCCGCTTTGCGCTGATTTATAAAGGTTGACGTGGGAAGAGAACCCGGCGCCATAAGGGAGGTGGAACGAAAAGGACCGTCCCTGCGTTCCATTGCGCTGATTTATAAAGGTTGACGTGGGAAGTAGACCCGGCACTATAAGGGAGGTGGAACGAAAAGGACCGTCCCTCCGTTCCCCCGTTCCGCGTCCCTGCGTTCCGGGATGCCGGCCTCAGTCTCCGCTGTTTATGGCGATCAGGCGGCGATAGAAATCCACCGCCCCGGGCAGGCAGTTGCAGGTGATGTTTTCATTCAGCCCGTGCATGCCCTTCATCTGCTCCGGCCCGTAGATCACGGGGGCGAAGCGCACCACGTGGTCCGCGATCTCCTCGTAGAAGCGGGCGTCGGTGGCCCCGGTCATGACATAGGGGCAGGTTTCCAGCCCGGGGAAGGTTTCCTCGATGGCCCGGCGGACCAGGCCGAATCCCTCGCCCCGGATATCCACGCTGCGGGAAGCGTCCACCGCGTGGAAAACCTCCATCTCCAGGTCGTGCTTCTTCGCGAGCCGCTTCACCTTTTTCAGGCTGGCCTCCATGCCCTCATGGGGGATGAACCGCATGTTGGCGCCCAGGGTAGCCTCCTGGGGCAGCACATTATAGGCATCGGATCCGGACAGGCGGGTAAAGGCGATGGTGGTCTGGAGCATGGCCCCGGCCTGGGGGCTGATCATGGGCATCACCCGGAGCAGCAGGGGCCTGAAGAGCCACATATTGCCGAAGAGCAGCCGCATATAGAAGGGGGCATAGGGGGACAGCTGCTCGAAGAGGGCCTGAACCTCCGGCAGCATCTTCCGCCGAAAAGGATGATGATGCTCGAATTCGGATACAAAATCCGCCAGCCGGGACACCGGCGTATGCTTTCCCGGGGCGCTGGCATGGCCCCCCGAGGACCGGGCCTTCAGCAGCACATCGGCCTTTCCCTTCTCAAACACGCCCACCATGGCGAAGTTGCCGCGGACTCCTCCCACGGGATCCGTGATGATGCCGCCGCCCTCATCGCAGACCAGGAAGGGCCTGACGCCCCGGCGCTTCAGCTCCGCCACCAGCTTCGGGCATCCGTCTCCGGACCATTCCTCCGTGCAGGAGGAGGAGAGCCACACGTCGTTTTCCGGCTGGAAGCCCTCCCGCAGCAGCTCCTCCGCCGCCTGGAAGAAGGCCATGACGCTGCATTTTGTATCCGAAGCGCCCCGGCCCCAGACCTTGCCGTCGGCGATGTCTCCGGAGAAGGGGGGATGAAGCCATTCCCCTTCCGCCGGCACCACGTCCTGATGGCTCATCAGCACCAGGGGCCGGTCCGAATGACGGCCTTTCCAGTGGAACAGCAGGTTGCCGTCGATTTCGATTTTTTCCAGCCTTTCGTGCACCAGCGGAAACAGCTCCGCCAACAGGGCATGGAACCGCAGGAACTTTTCCCGCTGATCGGTTTCCGGCACGCTGACCGTTTCCACCGCTACCATCCGGCTCAGCTTTTCCGCATAAGCCCGGGATCTTTCATCCTCGGGAGGCGCCTGATACAGCGCCTTCTTTTTCGGAATCCGGGCCGCCCGATAAACCGCGACGCCCAGCAGCACCAGGATCAGCGCGGCCAGGCAGAGAAGAAGGATTGCCCACGTATTCATAGAATGCCTGTTCCTTTCCGTAAGATAAGATCTGTTTTGTTCTTTGTTCCGTTCTCTGCCCCGGCCTCCCGGAACCCGCCCCACGGAATGCTGCCGGGCGATGACCGCCGGGGAAGACCCGGGGCTGACATGCCTCTTCCTCAGAAGCATTCATCTTCGGGAAAAGGCCGGGCGCCGACGCAGCAGTCCGGCGACGGCCTTTCTTCCCGGAACATTCATCGCTGAGAAGAGCCCGGCTGTGGCTGGTTTTTCCTGAAGGACAGCCAGGCGATCAGGATGGCCAGGGCGCCGCTGGGCAGGATCAGGATGCTGGTCTGGCTCTGCAGAGAAGGCACCAGGATGAACAGGAGGCTCATCAGCAGCAGGGGCCAGAGGGCCAGCTTCAGATTCTTCCGATAATACTTATAGGCCAGGGCGCCGAACAGTGCGGGCACCACATTGTCAAAGGCCGGCTGGAGCACGGGGCTCTGGAGCAGGGGCTGCAGGGGCTGCAGGAGCAGCACTCCCAGGGCGAGCACCAGAATCGTGACCAGGGAGGAAACCGCGATGGACAGGGTGGAGACGATTTCGTTCTCCTTCGTTCCCACCTTGACCCCCGCCAGATCCCGGGCGTTGACGGCGCAGGGGATCTTCATGTTGATCAGATTCCCCGTGATGAAGGCCAGATAGCTGCCGCCGGAGCCCAGCATGGGGGTATAGACGAGAAACTCCACCACGGAGGAGACCGTCCAGACCAGGCCGACCGCCAGGAATCCTCGGGAAGCGGCGGACAGATTCGGCATGACGCCCAGATACCCGCCGATGAGGAAGGGGGCGGACAGCAGCATGATCAGCGTCAGCAGGGAAACCGCCCGGCCCAGCCGGTGGGTGCCTTTTTCATATTTCGTGATGATCTCATTCCGATCCATTTCATTTCCCTCCTCTTTACAGGATGCCCTGAAGCAGCACCGCGCAGGTCATGCCGAAGAGCATGGAGACGGCCAGGGAGATATCCTCCAGCCAGGACAGGCCGAATTTTTCCGCCGCCCGGTTCAGCAGCCCCATCATCAGGGCCGCGGCCAGGGCGGTGGCCAGGGGCAGGGCACTGCCGGAGAAGGTGAAGCGCCCGCCTCCGGAAATCCACTGGCCCAGATAGGATCCGATATAGGTGCTGACCAGGCCTATGAACATGGCCGTCATGGCCTGATCGGCGAAGGACGAATTTTCCCGGCCCTTTCCGGAACCGGACAGGCGGTTCGTATATTTTTTGTTCAGGAACAGATTCAGAACCATGCCCCACATGATGCAGACGGACATCAGCAGCGCAATCGTCACGAAGGCGTCGGCGGTCATTTCGCTGCCGGAGAGATGGATGCCCATCTGTTCCGCCGCGCCTTCCGCTACCTGGGTTTCATAATGCAGGGCCCCGATGACGCTCAGGCGAAGCCAGGGCCAGGGGATGCCCAGGGAGCCAGACAGGGCGATGACGCCCAGCAGGATGCCCACCGAGGGCAGCACCGCAAAGGAAGCGGAAGAGGTGACCACCCGCTTCAGCACGGCCGGATCCATGCCGATGGCCTTTCCCGTCCGCCAGGCGCGCACCGCGAAAACGACGCAGGCCGCCGCCACAAAGGCCACGATGGTCCCGCAGATCAGATAGACCGTGGGGGACGATAACTGACTGAGTATATTCAACGCAAAAACCTCCTCCGTGCTTTGATCAGGGCGGGCAGAGGGCTGCCCCCGGTAGAGGCAGCCCCCGCTTTATAACGATATACGACGGTATACAAGGATATCAGTTTCCGGGAAGATTCTCCTCAGGCTTGAGCCGGCTCCTTGCTGTCCGCTGAAAAGGTTCCGGGAGAAACACACCCCGGGATAAAACGGCTCCCAGCTTTCCGTCAGGAACGGCTCCGGGGAGGATCGCTCTCCGGTGTGAAGCATCGCACAGCTTTCCGCAGGAGAGGACTTCGGAGAAATCAGGTTCCCGGGGAAAGCATTATGCCGGTTTCCTCCGGAGAGAAGAGCGACCTCCAGATCAGCGTCTGCACGCTGGCGGGAAGCCGGGTGATCAGCCGGATCGCTTCCAGGGCGGCGCTGAAGGTCATCTGAGCCGCGAACTGCTCCTGCTCCTCCTCGTTCATGTCGATGGGCCGAACCGCGTCCGCGGTTACGATATATGCCTCGCCCAGATCCGTGGTCTGCTTCACATTGACCGTCATCAGATCGCCCGCATCGGAAGTGCCGATTCTGATGGTGCCGGAGGCTTCCGCGTGATCCCCCAGATCCGCCGTTTCCCAATAGAGATCCATGGCCTGCATGACGGGGGATTCCTCCGGAGAGGGCAGCGCAGCGCTGAACAGGGATACGCTCACCGCCGCCTCCGTTTCCATCATGGCCCCGGCTGCGCTTATGGCTTCCACGGACTGCACATATTCGGATTCGCCGACGAACTGGGAGACGGTATCATACCATTCCAGGCTGTAGACCCCCAGGTCCTCCTCCAGCGACAGGTTTCCGGTCATCCGTATGAACTGATCCTCTCCCTGAGGGATGTCCACCGTGCCGGACAGCGAGATGCCGGTTTCCAGCCGGCTGATGACCAGCACAACCTCCGGCGCCAGGATCCGCCAGCCCAGAAGAAGCTTCGGGGCGGCGTGAATTTCCATATTCTGTTCGGTTTCATCCGTATAGACCGTCAGCACAAGATCCTCCTGCAGGAGGGCCGGAATCTCGTTCAGACCGTCAATCAGTTTTTCTTCCGTCCAGTCTTCCTCTCCGACGACAGGGGCCAGCTTCGGCACCGCGGGCACGGTCCACAGAAGCCTGGCCAGCTCGGTGGTGACATCGGCCAGGGCCTTCTTCGTCAGGGTGACGGTATATTTGCGGGCGGCCTGAATGGTCAGCCCTTCGGGAACCTCCGTCAGCGCCTCCGGGGGCGTCCGCTCGCCCAGGGCGTCGAGAGCCGCGTTCAGGGCCCCGAGATCCACGGTGAAGGGCTGCAGCAGGGTTTCAACTGCTTCCACCAGCACCGGAAGATCCTGGCTCATGGCGTCCAGATCCGACTGCCTGATCGAACCTTCTTCCACCATCTGCTGCGTAACCACGTTGGCCAGATCGGCCAGCTGATCCTGATCTATGTTGATAATCCGATTCCCCAGGAGGCCGGAAGAGAGATAGAATCCCTTCTCTCCCGTCGCCAGGATCAGATCCGCTGCGGTTTCATCGTTCAGCAGCAGCCGAAGGGCTGCCTGGGAGAGGCCTTCCGTCTGCTGGGTGGTGACCTCCAGGGTCATGGCGGACAGAAGATCCTTCACGGCCGTGTCGGAGCCTTCCTCCGCCAGGCCTTCCAGCAGCGTGCTTCCCGGCTCCAGGGTTACATCCGTCACCAGCCGCTGGCCTTCCGCCATATATTTGGAGGCAAATTCATAGCCGGTGGGGATCAGATCGGGAAGGCTGATCGTCTTCGGATCGGGAGTGATTTCCGGTTTCTCCGGACTCACCGGGTCAGGAGCGGCTTCCGGCTCTTCCGGACTTGCCGGGGCTTCCGGATTTGCCGGTTCTTCCGGGCTCTCCGGGACTTCCGGATCCGCCGGCTCTTCCGGGATCACCGGGTCGGGGGCGCTTTCCGGCTCAGCCGGAATGGCCGGAGCGGCCGTGGCCGCCGGAGGGGCGGAAGAACCCGGAACCGGCGTGGAAGAGGTTGTCAGTGCCAGGCCGGACAGGGGCAGCGCAAATATCATGAGCGCCGTTATGACTGCAAGAAACTTTTTCATTCCTGTTTCCTCCTGTTTTTTTATGGATACATGTGTCGTGAAAACAGCATATCAAACCGCTGGCTCCGGTCTCCCGACATTCCGGGGGGAATACCGGAGCTATGAAACTTCACCCGAAGGGAATAACAACCCTTTTTATATATTTCGGCCCCGGTTTCCTGAAATCCTGCCGGGAAAGGGGATCGATATGAGAAAGGGCCTGTCCTGCGGCAGAACAAACAGAAATTAATTTCAAACATGAAATATTGACACAACAGAATCCAAGTGATAAGATTTGCACAGTGGGTGAAATAAATCTAAGAGCTGAAATTAATTTCAAGACAGAGGTTTGGCCGTATGGGCATTCTGGACAACCAGAAATTTGTTCTAATGGTTTGCGAGCTGTTTTATAACCAGGACATGACGCAGAAAGAGATTGCTGCGGAGCTTGGAATCTCCAGGCCGCAAGTATGCCGTGTTCTGGCATATGCCCGGGAGGCCGGACTGGTGAAGATCCATCTGGAGTATCCGGATCCCGAAGAGGACCTTTATGAAAGAAAAATCCGGGATCTGTACGGCCTCCCCGAGGTGTACGTTTATAATATCGGGCTGGATGACAATCCCTTGGCTCTCGACATGCTGGCTCAAAGATCCAGCGGGTTGTTCAATGCGTATATCCGGGATAATAGCCAGATCGGCGTAATGGCAGGCCGAAGTGTTCAGTCGCTGGCTAAATTCTTTCCAAGCTGCAGGATGAAGAATACGGAGTTCATCCCCCTGTGCGGCGGGAACAACTCAAACGGATGTGAATGGTTCGCGAATTCAAATGCCCGGGCCTGTGCGGAAAAAACTTCAGCCCGGTACTATATTCTGAATGCGCCGTCCATCCTGAGCTCGCTGCAGGCGAAAGAGCTTCTGATTCGTGAACAAAGCATCAGCAGAATCATTGACTTGTGGACGCAGTGCGATACGGTGCTTCTGGGAATCGGAGCCGTCGGAATGGGGGCCTCCAGCAGCGTGGCAGGCTTTTTCAGCCAGGAGGACATCGAAGAGCTTCGCCGGAGCGGTGCCGTAGCCAGCATCGCATGCTCCTACCTGGATAAGAATGGCAAGGAGATTAATCACAGCCTGACGGAGCGTTTCATCGGCGCGAAACTGGGACAGCTTGCAGGAGCTAAAAAAATCGCCGTCGCCATCGGCAAGGAGAAAGTGCCTGCAATCCAGGCGGCACTGGCTGGCGACTGTGTAGATGTGTTGATTACGTCGCTGGAAACCGCAAAGCTTCTGGCAGACGAATAATAAGGAGGATCCCATGAAAAAAATTGTTTCCCTTTTACTGGCTCTCACGCTTCTGATGGGTGTGGCCTCTGCGCTGGCTGATACGGAAGGAAAGAACGTCTATATCGTGACGCCCTACCTGACCTCCGTCACCACAAAGGACATGGCCGAATACATCAAGAGCAACCTGGAGGAAGTCGGCTGCAAGGTGACCGTGATCGACACCGAAGGCGACACAGCGACCTTTGCTTCCCGTATTGAGGACGCCGTGACCGCCAAAGCGGACGCCATTGTCATCATCTCCGTTGATCCGGAGTACTGCAAGGTGCAGATTCAGGAAGCAAATGAAGCGGGCATCCCGGTATTCGGCTGCGACGCCGGATATATCGATACCATGCAGATGAATGCTACCAGCGACAACTATCAGATCGGTCAGCTGATTACCGGTTACCTGTTCGATAAAATGGAACACAAGGGCAATCTGGTTGTGCTGACCCACCGTCCCCATCCGGGCGTCGTCCGCCGTACCGAAGCGCTGGATGATATGCTCAAGGACAACCCCGACATCCATGTTCTGACGGAAGAGCACGTGGAAGTGCCCGGACCCATTGAAAGCGGCAAAAGCCTGATGGAGAGCATCATTCTGGCGAATCCCGAACCCGGCTCCATCACTGCCGTATGGTGCGGATTTGACGAGCCTGCCATCGGAGCAGCCCAGGCGCTGCAGGAAGCCGGCCGCACCGATGTTATTGTTACAGGCGTGGACGCCAACGAACAGGCGGTGGCCATGATCCAGGCCGGCAACACAGCGCTGATCGCTACGGTGCGTCAGGACTTCGTCGGCATGGCGAAAATTGTGGCCGAGGAAATGATCAAGGTTTTCAATGGCGAGGAAACCACCAAGGGCGACTTCTATGCCGAGGCTGTGATCGTCGATAAGTAATCCCTGCTGAACAAAAATAGAGTAAAGCGGCTGCCTCCAGGATGCCATCTTCCGCCGTGGGAGAACGGAGCCGGGAGGCAGCCTGCTATTAAGGAGCAGTATGTTACTGGAAATCAGGCAGCTAAACAAAAGATTCGGCAGCATGTATGCGCTGCATGAGTTTTCCCTCGATATCGAAAGAGGCACGGTTCACGGGCTGGTGGGGGAGAACGGCGCGGGAAAATCCACGCTGATCAAGATTCTCACCGGGGTGTATCACAAGGACAGCGGTGAGATCCTCATGGACGGGAAACCGGTTCACATCCAAAGACCGACGGACAGCCAAGCACTGGGGATCAGCGTATGCCATCAGGATCGGAACCTGGTTCCCTCATTCAGCGGTGTGGAGAACGTTTATCTGGGGCGCAGGGGCATCAGAACCGCCGGAGGCCTGATGAACTTCAGGGCGATGAAGCAAGAGATCGAGCAGGTTATGGAGAAATACCACATATCCTTTCCGCTGGATACGCTGGGCCGTGACCTGACTCCGCCGCAGAAGACGATGCTGGAGATTACCCGGGCCATCATGACGGACTGTAAGCTGCTGATTCTGGATGAGCCGACGGCAGCACTGACCGACAAGGAAACGGAAATCCTGTTTGAGCTGATCGGCCGGCTGAAGGAGCGGGGAACCGCGATCCTGTACGTATCGCACCGGCTGGACGAGATCTTCAGGCTGACGGACTGTGTCTCCGTGATGAAAAACGGAGAGCTGGTGGGGACCGTGTCTACAGCGGGCATGACGCGGGACGGACTCATCTCCATGATGACGGACAACTGGGTCAGCAAGGTACCGGAGAAATCCCTCGGCGGGAAAGGCGACGTGATGCTGGAGGCAGCCCATGTGGCCACTGCAGATGGCATTGTAAAGGATGCGAGCTTCACAGCCCACAGGGGTGAAATCCTCGGGATATTCGGGCTGGGCGGCAGCGGACGCACGGAACTGCTGGAGGCGCTCTACGGCCTGCGCATGATCAAGGATGGCACGGTGAAGGTGAGAGGGGAGACCTATGTACATGCCTCGCCGCGCAAATCGCTGGCCAAGGGCATCGTGATTATCAACGAAGACCGCAGGGGCAAAGCGCTGGTGCCATCCCTGAGTATCCGGAACAATATGGCGCTGAGCACCCTGGGCCGGTATCAGGGAAAGCTTTTCTACCGTGAACGGCGAGAGGCCGCGGACGTAAAGGAGAAGATCGGAGAGCTGGGCATCAAGACCACAGGGATGAACCAGCCGATCAATGAGCTGTCAGGCGGAAACCAGCAGAAGGTGGTCTTTGCGAAGGCCCTGATGTCCAAACCAGAGATCTTCCTCTGCGATGAGCCAACCCAGGCGGTGGATGTCAAGACCAGGGAGGAGATCCATGACATGCTGAGGAAATATGCCGCCGGCGGCAGCGCAGTGGTGTTTGTGACCTCTGACCTTCGGGAAATGCTGGAAGTGGCCGACCGGATCATCATTTTTTCCGCTGGACGGACAAAGGAAATGATGGAAAATGAAAACCTGTCCGCGGAGCAGGTACTGAAATGCTGCTATGCGGATCATTGAGGAGAAACACGATGAAAAATCAAAGCAAACTGAAGGATTTCCTGCGTTCGTACGGCACGATTCTCGCGCTGGCGGTGATCATCCTGATTTTTACGGCGCTGCGGCCGAACACCTTTGCCACTTTCGCAAATTTCATCAATATTTCCCGGCAGATGTCCCTGCTGGCCATCTGCGCGCTGGGAGCAACGCTAATTATGTGCGTGGACGAATTCGACCTGTCCATCGGCACCATTGCCAGCTTCGGCGGAGTTGTGGCGGCAAAACTGGCCATTGAAGGCATGCCTTTTGCCGGCTGCCTTGCGATTGCCATGCTGGCCTCGGCGCTACTGGGATTCATGAACGGGTTTATTGTGACCACGTTCAACGTCATGTCCTTTATCATCACCCTGGCAGCCAGCACGATGATCTACGGATTCACTTACTGGATCTCCGGAGGAACAACGGTTTTCAAGGGGATTCCGGCAAGCTTTTCTGCAGTTGGCACGGGGAAACTGTTCGACATTCCGTATCTGACGATTATTATGGTTATTCTGGCCGTGGTATTCTGGCTGCTGTTGAAGAAGACGGCGTTCGGCCGGAAACTGTATGCCATCGGGGGAAACGCATCTGCCGCGGCCGTCAGTGGGATCAACGTCAACCTGTGCAAAACCCTGGCATTTATGATCGCAGGAGCGATGGCGGGATTGTCCGGAACATTGATGGCCTCCCGCCTTGGCAGTGCACATCCTACGGGCGCTGACAGCCTCTGCCTGAACGCGTTTGCTGCCGTCTTCATCGGCAAGACGCTGTTTAAGGAAGGCGTTCCGAATATCGTTGGTACGGTTGTCGGCGTGGCCGTATTCAGCGTTCTGTCCAACGGTCTGACGATTTTGGCAGTGCCGTCGTATATCCAGAACATCGTGACCGGCGTCGTGATCATGGCAGCTGTGGTCATCCAGAAGATTACAAGCACACAGAAGGTCTGATAAATATGAAATCGCAGAGAATGAAAAAGCTGATGACCGGGGGCAGGAAGCTGATCATCGGTTACCTTGTGGCGGGATATCCGGACGGTGAACGTTTTTTTGATGTGCTGAAGGAATCCGCAAGAGGACTTGATATCCTGGAGCTGGGCTTTCCTTCAGAGAAACCTTACATAGACGGTACTGTGATTCAAGAAGCGCACGCGGCTGCGGACAGGAAAGCAGCTTCCTCTCCGGAATACTGGCGGCGAATCCGTGAGGCCACGGATGCCCCGGTCTGGGTGATGGCGTACAGAAAGGATTTCGTGGATACGGGGATATACCGAGAACTGGCGGAGGAAGGCCTGATTGATGCGGTTGTTCTTCCGGATACAGAGGCTGTCCGGTTGGCTGCCATCGCTGAGGAACTTGCCCCGCTTGGGGTTGACGTGGTCCGGTTTCTGAATCCTGGCATGACGGAGGCAGAAATGGACAAAGAGCTGGAAAATGCCTCCCTGGTCTATGAGCAGCTCTACACGGGTAAAACGGGAGAGGCAAACCATGAGTCCCAATATGCGGATATGCTGGCATATTCCAGGGCCCATTCCAAGGCTGCATGCTTTGCGGGATTTGGTATTTCTACACGGGAAAAGGTGGAGGAAGTAATCTCGGCGGGATTTGACGGAGCCATCATCGGAACGGAACTGATTCGAAGGCTGAATACTTCCCTGGAGACATTCGGAGACTTTATCGAAAACATACATCAGGCGGTGGAAACGGCATGAAGTATATTGCGACATTCGACTTTGGCACAACGGCGGTCAAAGGGGCCCTGGTGGAAACCGGGGGAAAAATCAGAATGATGGATTCCCGGGACCTGAACCTGGTGCTGAAAGACGGATTTACGGAGCAGGATCCAACGGAATGGATTGAGGCTTTTCGGGAGATTACCGGCGATTTCTTCAGCCAGGTGCCGTCGGAACAGGTCATCGGAATTATCATGAGCGGCCAGATGCAGGATGCGATCTTCCTGGACGGGGAGAACCGACCTGTCTGCAATGCGGTGCTTTACCAGGACGGACGGGCCCAGGAGGAATATGAGCAGATTGTGACCACCATGGGGGAGGAAAAGCTGGAGAGCATTATCTGGAATGGCTATACCCCGACGCTGGTGGCCCCGAAGGTTGCCTGGATCCGGAAACATAAGCCCGAAGTCTATCACAGAACAAAGACGATCGTTTTCAGCCCGAAAGACCTGATCAATGCGCTGCTGACAGGCATTTGTGCCACGGACAGTACAACGGCATCCACGGTTGGTGCCATGGACATGCTCTCGAAACAGTGGAACGAGGATATTCTTGCGGCGCTGGAAATTGACAGCAGTTTGTTTGCGCCAATTCTGCCGCCCAGCCGGAAAATCGGCGAGGTCACCCGAGAAGCTTCGGAAGCGTTTGGCTACCGGGAAGGAATGCCTGTTTTCTGCGGAATCGGAGATGCGGGCTCTACCTTCTTTGCCAGCGGAATCATGAATGCGGGTGAATTCAGCGTCACCTGGGGTACTACCGGCATGGTAGGCGTCATTGCCGATCAGCCGACCCGGCCTCTGAACGGTCTGTGGAATCTGGCAGCCATGGTGGAGGATACCTATATTCAGACCGTTCCATTCCTGAACGCAGGGAATGTCCACAAATGGATTTCCACTGTGCTGACCTCCGAGGAACGGCTGCATTCGGAAGGAATCGATTACGCAGGCGTCTCGGAACTGCTGGACCGGCCGCATGGAAAATCCGGGCTGATCTGCCTGCCGTTCCTGACCGGAGAACGGTTTCCCGTGGTGGATCCTGAGGCCAGAGGCTGCTTTATCGGCCTGACGCCGGCGACCACACGGGCGGATCTGGTGAATGCCTGCCTGGAAGGAGTTTGCTTTTCTGTCAGGCAGGGTATGGAGACGATGAACCTGCCCTGCTCAAAGATGATCCTGGTGGGCGGCGCAGCGCGGGTTAGCCAGTGGTGCCAGAAACTGGCTGATATCCTGGAGATGGATGTGACGGTGCTGAAGCATTCCGATGCCCTGCCGTCCGCATGTATCGCCGCAGGGGCGCTTCGCTCTCTGGGAATGCTGGACAGCTATGAAAGCTTTGTGAAAGAAATCCAGCAGGAGAACGGCAGTGTCGTGTATCATCCAGGGGAGGAGCTGCGGGAATACTATCGAAATTGTTATGAAAGATATAAAAAGATATATCCGGCAGTGAAAGACCTGTTTTGAACAGACAGGAAATGAAAAAAGACGGCGCTTCCGGCGCCGCCTTTTTCTAATGCCGCGATTGTTCTATCTGACTAAATCATTCGTTGGTGTAATATACGGAGTGGCCTTCGGTCTGATAATCCATGACGATGATCAGGGTGCGGCCCCGCTGAAGCTCGATTTCTTCGCCGTCGGGTCCGTAGAAGACGGTCCGATCGGAAATGGAATCCCGATGCCAGACGCCGGGGATGTGCATGCCGCCCATGAAGTAATCCGCGTTGCCGGTGCCGGTGACGGTGGGATAGGGAATCAGCTTGTTCCGCCAGGACATTTCCACGAACTGAACGATGACGTTCTGGAAGTCGATCTCCTGATCCCCTTCGGTGCGCAGGGTCTTCCAAACATGGGACTCGCCCCATTGGTCCACCATCAGGCGGTAATAGCACTCGTCATCCTCGTCCCATTCGACAATGGAGTTGTTCTGCTTACTCGGGACTCCCCAATCAACATAGATATGGGTTGCCTCGTCCGCGCCATCCGGGTAATCGTCTGTGAAGAGCCAGGTGTGGTTGGCGGGCTCGAATTCATCGGGAATCAGGGAGGCGGCGTAGGCTACGTTCAGGGTCATGTTGTTGGGATCCTTCAATGTCATCTTGGGATAAACCTGATAGATTTCATTCTTCCACCAATGGCCGGAAGTTCCGCTGAAGAGAATGGCACCTTTTTGGGCCTTCTCATATTCGTCATGGATCCTCTGAATTCCGGTTTCCTTGAAAATCGCGGGTACGGTGGCCTGCTGTTCGCCGTAGAAGGCGAAGCCGGCGTTCCATTCCTCCCGCAGCCAGGCGTGGAAGGCCCGGGCGGAGCGGACGGGACCGGCAGCCTCCGGCAGCACGTCGGAGAAGAGGAAGGACAGGCGGGTTTCGCCGTCCCGGTTCAGGATGGTTTCGTATACCACGTCCGCGTACTGGGCTCCCCAGGGCGCCCGGTTGTAGGTAGCTTCTTTTTTGGAGTTATAGCCGACGCCGCCTTCGGGATTGCTGATCTGCACAAGGATGGGCATATACCGGCCGATGACCGCGTACCCCTGAGCGCCGTCGGGGGCTTCCTCCGCCACTTCGTCCAGATTCCGGCCGGTGGTGGGGGAGATTCCATCCTCCATGTCGTTCACGTCGGCGGGGGTGAACTGGATGCCCCGGTCTTCCTCGGGATTGAGCATGATGGTGTCCGCCAGGGCGGAAGCGTTCAGCAGCATCAGGGCCATCAGCAGGATTACGAATTTCTTCATCTACATAAACCTCCACGTTTGAGATTGTACGGATAAAATTTTACAGTTATTTTACAGAAGTGTCAAGTTTTAGCGCGAATTTGTGCCTGCCGTTCCGCAAATCTGTGTCTGCCGCCCCGGGTGCATGCTCCCGCCGCTTTTTTCAAGGCGGGGACGAGCGGGAGAAAGAAGAAAGAAATGAAGGGAAGAGGACTTTTTCCGGGGACTGATCCCTGATCGTCGAAATAAGTGAAAAAGATGGGTTTCACCAGGGGGAGAAAGGATCTTCGGCGCAAAAGGACTTGATAAAATGTAACAAAATGCTTGCAATTTTGGATAAAATCGTCTAAAATTCAAGAAGAAATGGTTACGAAAGGGTGTTTCGAATGCCGAAACGGATTCTGCTGGTGGATGACGAGCCGCTGATTTTAAAAGGATTGAAATATACGCTGGAGCAGGAAGGATACGAGACGGACAGCGCCACGGACGGAGAGGAAGCGCTGCGCAAGTTTGAGGACAGCGCCTATGATCTGATCTTGCTGGACGTGATGCTGCCCAAGAAGGACGGGATCGAGGTCTGCCAGCGGATTCGGGAAACCAGCGATGTGCCCATCATCATGCTGACGGCCAAGGGAGAGGACATGGATAAGATCCTGGGCGTGGAATACGGCGCGGATGATTACTTGACCAAGC
>CAZMFY010000003.1:0-27799 GCA_964565635.1 uncultured Oscillospiraceae bacterium | reverse complement strand
CATGTCTGCGCCTGGTTTACAGCGGATCACCCTGGCGCCGCTTCCCGGGGGCCCCCGGGAAGCCTCCTGCACGGCTCCTGCAAGTACCTACAAAATGTAGCTGCAATTTCCTACATTTTGGTTCTGCAACTTCCTACATTTTTATTATGCAGCATTCACGAATTCTGATAATTAGATAATTAGAAAGCGGGTGAGATGATAAGATGGAGAGCAAAACGGTGGAGTACAAGCGTGAATATATTGACAATATCAAATACACCGTGGTTGCCTTTGCCAATACAGACGGTGGGAAACTGTATATCGGTATGGAGGATGATGGCCGCGTGTGTGGCGTTTCTGATCCGGACGGCACCATGCTCCGCGTTACCAACATGATTCGGGATGCGATCCGGCCGGATGTGACCATGTTTACCGAAGTATATGTCACAGAAATGGATAGTAAGCCGGTTGTCGTGATGAATGTCCAGCGAGGCACAGCCCGCCCGTATTATCTGGCGGCAAAAGGCGTGCGTCCGGAAGGTGTTTATGTGCGGCAGGGCTCCTCCTCGGTACCGGCATCCGAAACCGCGATTCTGAATATGATCCGGGAAACCAGCGGGGATCGGTATGAGGATGCCCGTTCCCTGAATCAGCAGCTGACTTTTGACGCGACGGCGGCTTATTTTGCACGCAAAGAAGTGCCATTCGGTGAAAAACAGATGCGTACCCTGAACATGATCGGCAAGGATGGTACCTATACCAACCTGGCGATGCTGTTGTCCGATCAGTGCGTCCATACCATCAGGATGGCTGTTTTTGAGGGCAGTAAAAAGACGGTTTTTCGTGACCGCCGGGAGCTCACAGGATCCTTGCTCAGACAGGTGGAGGAAGCTTTTTCATTTATTGATCGGTACAATCGCATACGGGCAGAGTTCAGCGGCATCGAGCGGGTGGACAATCGGGATTATCCGTCGGAAGCCCTTCGTGAAGCGCTGCTCAATGCCGTGGTGCATCGGGACTATGCCATCAGCAGCCCCACGCTGATCAGCATCTTCGATGACCGGATCGAGTTTGTCTCCATCGGCGGCCTGGTCAGAGGGATCTCTTATGAGGACATCATGCTGGGCGTTTCCGTTCTGCGCAACCAGCACCTGGCCAATGTCTTCTATCGCCTGAAGCTGATCGAAGCCTACGGAACCGGTATGCTGAAAATCAATGAGTCCTATGCTGACAGCACTGAAAAACCTTGTATCGAAGTGACCAGCAACGCTTTCAAGATCACGCTGCCGAACACGAATGCTGCCGCCGAGACCATTGTACAAAATGATAACCGTTCTGCTTCCGCTATGCACAAACAGCAGATCGTGCTACAGCTTTTTGATAAGCAAGAGAGCATCTCGCGAAAAGATATTGAAGCCGCATTAAACACATCGCAAGCTACCGCAGTCGTGCTGATCCGCAAAATGCTGGAAGACGGCCTGCTGATCCGGATCGGGAATGGAAAAAACGCGCGGTATCAGAAAGCATGATGTTAAAGAAGGGCGTATTCTTGCGGGTGTGCTCGGTATAAATGATTCATCAGGGTCTTGCTTTTTGAAGCGGGATCCTTTATAATTTATCTGTACAGATGTATAAACATCATGATAAGTTATAGAGGCGATCCGCGGAGGGGGAAAAGATGAAACCATTCCACCTTGTATACTACGTCAGTATGGGATGTCCTTCGATTGAATATTCCCTGCAGAAGGCGGAGCTGTATCTGGCAAATGGCGTGAAGGCCATTCAGTTTGATCTGCCTTCCCGGAATCCGTACCGGGAAAATCCGCCCATCAGGGAACGCATGGCACGGGCCTGGGACGCCTGTTCCGATTACGAGGAATACTTTCGAGCCCTTTCGGATTTCCGGCGAAAGCATCCGGACTTCGAGATGCAGATGGTCTCCTATGAGGATGTGATTCTGACGGTGGGGACGCTGCGATATATTCGGTTCTGCCAGGAGAATCAGATCAAAACCTGCCGGATTTCCGGGAGCAGCTCCTTCGAGATTGCCCGGAAGGACATGAATGCGGCGGGGATCGATACCCTGACCTTTATTGATTACGACATGAAGGAGGAGGAAATCGCCTTCGCTCTGGAAACCGGCCGGGCGGTGATGCTGCGCAATAAGCGGCGGGGCATGCTGTCCAGGGACGGCATGACGGAATGGGACGAGCGGATCCGGTTCCTGCGGGACCGGGGTATCCAGCAACCGATTTACGCGACTGCGGAAATGAAATGCGGGCGGGATATTCTGGAGGCCCGGCAGGCGGGGGCGGACGGAGCCTTTGTGGGCAGCTGCCTGATGGCGCTGTGGGAGGATGATCAGAAGCTGGTGGAACTGATTCATGAGCTGGCGGAGGCCGGCGAGCGACCGATTTGATTTTACAGGGAGAAGGGCCCGGCGAGGGCCTATGAAGAAAGGATTTTTCAGGGAGAAGCCTCCGCGGGAACGGAGACAGAAAGAAATTACAGGGGGAAGGGGAGTGCTGTTGCCATGAAAATGATATGCTATCTCTGCTGTGGTTACCCTACCATCGAGGACAGCGTGAAAATGGCGGAATATTACATCCAGGGTGGATGCGACGCCATTGAGGTCAGCCTGCCGCCGAAGGATCCTTACCGGGACGGGCCCTTTATTCAGGAGCTGATGCGCCACGCCTATGGGCAGTGCGCCGATTATGACCGGTATCTGGAAGCCATCTCGGGGCTGGTGGAGGCCCACAGGGGAACGGAATTCTTCCTGCTGCTGTACGGGGAGGTTATCGCCTCCATCGGAGGGGAAAAGGTGGCCTCCTTCTGCGAAGCCCACGGCATTCGCAGCATCATCTCGGGAGACCTGGCGGATCCGAAGGCACTGCAGGCCCTGAAGGATCACGGGGTTCGGCTGGCCCGGGCGGTGAACTACCGGATGCGGGAGGAGGACATTCAGCGCTGCATTCATACAGACGGGTTCACCTACATGCAGGCGTTTCCGTCCCCCGGTCAGGAAATCAAGCCCGGATTTGAAGAACTGGAAACCTGCATCCGCTACCTGCGGGAGCGGGGGGTGTCCGAGCCCATCTACTGCGGTGCCGGCATCAAGGGGCCTGAGGATGCCGCGCGGGTGAAGGCCGCAGGGGGAGAAGGCTTTTTCATCGGAAGTTCCATTATCAAGCTCTACGATGAGCCCGAGGCGCTGCTGAAGCTCCTGCGGGAGTACCGGCAGGCGGCGGACGGCTGACAGAGGTTTTGCGCGAGGCGCGGCCGGGGGATCCGAGGAGAACCTCGGCGGGCGGCGGATGTATGAAGCGTTTTTTGAAAGACGGAGAGGAAAGGAAGGGATCTCATGAAAGACTTTATGTACTATGTTCCTACCAAGATCAACTTCGGACGGACCTGCCTGAACAGCCTGGCGCCCATCGTAAAGCAGTGGGGCACCAAGCCCCTGCTGGTTTACGGCGGAGGCAGCATCAAGCGGAACGGCGCTTATGACGACGTGACCGGCAAGCTGAAGGAAGCCGGGATTCCCTATGCAGAGCTGTCCGGGGTTCAGCCGAATCCCCGGTATGAGTCGGTGCTGGAGGGCATCCGGATCGCAAAGGCGGAAGGCTGCGACGTGATGCTGCCCATCGGCGGCGCCAGCGCCATTGACTGCGCGAAATCCATCGCGGCCACCATCTCTTACGACGGGGAGCCATGGGATATCATGTCCAAGAAGGTCCCCGTGGGCAAGGTGCTGCCGGTGATCGCCGTACCGACCCTGGCGGCGGCGGGCTCCGAAATGTCCACCAGCTCCGTGATCAGCCGGCTGGATATCAACGAAAAATGCGGCTATTCCGATCCGGAAATGCGGCCGAAGGCTTCCTTCCTGAATCCGGAATATACCTTCACCATGCCCAAAAAGCAGACGGCGGCAGGGGTGGCGGACGCCATCAGCCATGCCATGGAATCCTATTTCTCCAATGTGCCGGAGGCCTATCTGCAGGCCCGCTTCGGAGAAGCGATCTTCAACACCCTGTTCCATTACGGGCCTATCGCCTACAACGATCCCACCAACTACGAGGCCCGGGCCAACCTGATGTGGGCCTGCTGCTGGGCCATCAACGGGCTGCAGGTAAAGGGCAATCCCGTAGGCTGGAGTATGCACAAGCTGGAGCATGAGCTGTCCGCCTATTATGACGTGACCCACGGGATCGGCCTGGCCATCATCATTCCGGCCTGGCTGACCTGGATGCTGACGGAGGAAAACGAATACCGGTATATCGGCTATATGAAGGCCGCCTTCGGTATCGACGGCACGGGCATGCCGAAGCTGGAGGCCGGAAAGCTGGCCATTCAGAAGACCCGGGAGTTCTTCGCCTCCCTGGATATTCCCAGCCGGCTGCGGGATATCGGCATCGAGGAGAAGATGCTGCCGAAGATGGCGGAGGAAGCCAATCGTTTCGGCGCAAACTATTTCCCCATCGCTTTCCGGCCGCTGGATGAAGCGGGCGCGCTGGAAATCTACAGGATGTGCTATTAATCCGGGAAGACTGCCATTCACAATACAATCGATTCCTGAATAGATAAAATCAGCGAAAACCCCGCCCGAATTTTAGATGGACATTCGGGCGGGGATATTGTAAAATCTTATGTGCGAGCTGATTTTACGTATGGATAAAGAAACGTAGGTGCGTTCATGAAAGATCTTCTAACGGGCAGCCAACTTCCGGAACTGATGCAGAGCATCCCGAAATATCTTTATATCCGGCTTTCCTTGCAGAACCAGATTCGGTCCAGTGAACTGAAGCCGGGACAGATGCTTCCTTCGGAAAAGGAGCTGAGCGACCGGTACGGTGCCTCCCGGCTGACGGTGCGCCGGGCGCTGGACGATCTGGCCGCGGAAGGAAGCATCTACAAGATTCAGGGAAAGGGTACCTTTGTGCGGGAGGCTTCCGGCGAGGAGCGGGAAAGCGCCCGGGTTCGCAGCTGCTCCGAGCTGATCCGGTCCCAGAACAAGGTTCCCACCCGCCGGGTCATGGTTCAGCAGATTGAGGAGGCCAGCGAAACCATTGCGGCCCTGCTGAAGATCAGCCCCGGGGATCCGGTTTTTCATTACGAGCGGGTCTATTACGCGGATAATCTGCCGGCCATTTACGTGGACAGCCATTACAACAGCCGGATTATTCCCGGCATTGAAAAATATGACCTGGGGCGTAACTCCATCGTCAGCATTCTGGAATCGGAATACGGGATCACCACCCACATCGGGGAACGGGAAATCCGGGCGGTGCAGGCGCCCCACAAGGTAGCCAGCTGTCTCGGGGTTGAGGACGCGTTTCCGCTGCTGGAGGTGCTGGACGTGAAAAACTGCAGCATCAACGGGCGTCTTGTGCCGCTGGAAAGCCTGTCCTTTCTGTATCATACGGAGCGGATCAGGTATCGGCCCACGGTGTAAAGGGCGGGACGGCGGAGAACAGAAAGCCGCTGGAGCAGGCGCAGGCGGGCGAAACAGAAAAGCGCGGCGGAAACAGGATCACAGGACTGAAACAGGGCCGGGAGCTCCCTTTGGGGATGCCTTCCGGCCTTTTGCATTTTTGTTGTAAAATTTCTTCCAAAAAGAACATTTTGGATGTTGCAAAAAACATAGGCGCATGCTATACTTGTATTGACATCATGTCATATGATCAAATGACATGAAAAAAAAGATAACTGAATAAGGAGGAAGGAACAATGAAGAAACTGGTCGCTGTATTCCTTGTAGTGCTGCTGGCTTGCTCCGTGCTGACGGTTCAGGCGGAAGGGGCGAAGAACACCCGCGTTGCGCTGATTATGCAGCAGGGCGGACTTGGGGACGAAGGCTTTAACGATTCCGCCTACGCCGGGCTGAAGGTCTGCGAAGAAAAATACGGCATCACCTTCAACGCGGTGGAATGCACGGATACCACCCAGGGCGAAACCCTGGTGCGGGAGCTGGCGGAAGACGGCTACGGACTGATTATCAGCCTGGAAGCCGGCATCAGCGCCTCCATCTACACCTGCGCGCTGGACTATCCGGACGTATATTTCTGCGTCATCGGCCGTCAGCTGAAGTTCAATCCGGTGGACGGCTTTACCGAGACTCCCGCCAACCTGATCGAATCCTACTTCACCCTGAATGAGCATTCCTTCCTGGCGGGCGTGGTTGCCGCCTTCATCGCCACCGATGGCAACGAGATCATCGAAGGCCGCGGCGCGCAGCCCGGCTGCAACATCGGCGAGCTGTTCGGAGCTGAATCCATCGGATTCTATCAGTACAACGACGGCTTCGTTCAGGGCGTGAAATTCTTCAATCCCGAAGCCAATGTCTATACGGACTACACCGTAGGCTTCTCCGACACCGCCAATGCCCAGACCATCGCCGAGAACATGATCAAGAACATGGGCTGCGACGTGATCTGGACCTGCTGCGGCACCGCCGGACTGGGCGGACTGCAGGCGGCCCGGCTGAACAACGTCTACGGCATCGGCACCGACACCAATCAGGACCGGGTGGAGGAAGGATACATCCTCACGTCCACCGTCCGGAACAACGAATCCCTGATGGAATATTATGTGGATGCCTATCTGAACGGCACCATCAAGAAGGAATCCTATGATCTGTTCGACCTGACCGCCGGCGCGGTGGATATTACGGATATGTCCGTGATCGAGCAGTACGTCACCAACCCCGAGAAGTTCGCGGAGCTGAAGGATCTGATTGCGAAGGTCCGGGCCTGGGTGGCCGACGGCTCCATCACCATCTTCGACGCCCGCTATGCCAGCGTCTATGAGAACGGCATTCGGCTGGACGAGTGGATGGCCAACAGCGGAAAATTTGTGACCTATGCGGATCTGATGGCGAAATAAGAGTCTCCTTTTCATGCACTGCCGGCATCCCTGCCGGCAGTGCGCTTTTCCAGTTTTTTCACGGTTTGCGTGATGATTCCGGCTTTGGGTATTCCGGAATTCATGGTTTTCATGGGATCCGGAGCTTTCCGGGATCCATGCCTGTCATGTCTTCTACGTTTTCCATGCACTCCATGAGATCAAACCATGAACGGTGGCGGTGAAAATGGGCGCAATTATTGAAACACGGGATCTGACCAGAAAGTTCGGCAGCTTTGTGGCTAACGACGGCATCAGTCTGTCCGTGGAAGAGGGGGAGATCCGGGCCATCATCGGGGAGAACGGAGCCGGAAAAACGACCCTGATGAACATGCTCTACGGCATTCTGCCTCCCACCTCCGGAGAGATTCTGCTGCGGGGAAAGCCGGTGAAGCTTACATCCCCCCGGGACGCCATTGAGAACGGAATCGGCATGGTTCATCAGCACTTCAAGCTGTCTCCCTCGCTCACCGTATACGAGAACATCGTTCTGGGAGCCGAAACCCGCCGGGTTCACAAAATCGGAGGGCACAGCTTCAAGGGCTTCCTGATTGACAACAAACGGGAAAAGCAGGCGGTTCAGGCGCTGATCGACCAGTTCAATTTCAATCTGAATATCAACGACAAAATCCGGGACGTGTCCATCGGCGCCAAGCAGCGGGTGGAGATCCTGAAGATGCTGTACCGGGACGTGGATGTGCTGATTCTCGACGAGCCCACCGCCGTGCTGATTCCCCAGGAGGTGGACGAGCTGATGGACCGGCTTCAGCTGCTGAAGGCGGCGGGGAAGACCATCATCATCATCACCCACAAGCTGAACGAGGTGAAGATGTGCGCCGACAGCATCAGCGTTATCCGGGCGGGCCATCTGATCGACACGGTGCCCAATGACGAAAACGCCACCCATGAAATGCTGGCGGAGATGATGGTCGGGCGCACGGTGCTGCTGCGGGTCAACAAAAGCGGGAAGCCGGTGGGGGAGAAGGTGCGGCTTTCCGTGAAGGATCTCTGCTGCGTTAATTCGGAAGGGAAGCCTCTGCTGCGGGATATCAGCTTCGATATCCACGAAAACGAAGTGCTGGGAATCGCCGGCGTGGAGGGAAACGGCCAGTCTGAGCTGATGTTCGCCCTGACCGGCCTGATGGACATCAAGTCCGGATCGGTGGCGCTGGATGGGGAAGACATTACCGGATTATGGCCGGATCAGCTTCGGGAGAAGAAGATCGGCATTGTGCCGGAGGACCGATATCGGCAGGGGCTTTGCCTGAAGGTGCCCGTGAGCCGGAATCTGGTGGCAGGGTATCATAACCAGCCGCCTTACTGCCGACAGGGGCTGATGAACTACCGGGCTATCCGGAACGAGGCGGGGCACCTGGTTTCGGAATACGACATCCGGCTTTCCGATTCCGCGGATCCGCCGGTGGGATCCCTTTCCGGCGGGAACGCCCAGAAGGTAATCATCGCCCGGGAATTTTCCCGCAGCCCGAAGGCGCTGCTGATCAGCCAGCCTACCCGGGGCGTAGACGTGGGAGCCATTGAATTCATCCATCAGCAGGTACTGAAGCTCCGAGATCAGGGGACGGCGGTGCTGCTGATCTCCTCCGAGCTCACGGAGGTGGCCAGCCTTTCGGATCGCCTGCTGGTGATGTATCACGGGGAAATCGTCGGGGAATTCAAAGCGGATTCCGTGGATTTCAAGGAACTGGGACTATATATGTCCGGAGCGAAACGCATGAACCGGAACGGGGAGGCAGAGGGTCCCGGGCAGGGAATGACCGGGACAGAGGCGATGGACCGGCCCAGAGAGGAAGGGAAGTCCGGACCGGGGATGACCGGGGCGAAGGTTATGGATCGGCCTGGAGATGAAGAGGAGGCGGAGCGGCATGGATAAAGATGATCGGAAAGCCTCCTTCAGGCTTCTGCGGGGCCGGGGCTCCCTATGGGTTCGGGTGCTGGATATTCTGCTCCCGCTCTTATGCGCCTTCGGGATCGGCAGCATTTTCTCCCTGATCTGCCACTGCAATCCCTTTACCCTTTATGGGTACATTATCCGTAAGGCCTTTACCACCCGGGCGGGCATCTTCAACACCCTGGGCTACGCGACGCCGATTATCATGACCGGCATCGCTACGGCGCTGTCCATCCGGGCAAACGTATATAACATGGGAATTGAAGGACAGGTTTACGTGGGGGCATTCGCCAGCGCACTGGCCGGCAGCATGATCACCGCGGGCAGCCCCGTTTTCCGGATTGTGCTGTGCTTTCTGATTGCCATGACGGCCGGCATGCTCTATGCCGCCATTCCCGGCATTCTGAAGGCGAAGCTGCGGATTAACGAAGTGGTGACCACCATCATGCTGAACAACATTGCCACCCGAACCTTTGCCTTTCTCATCAACGGCTATCTGGGGGCGGGAGATTCCTACGCCCATACCCCCAACATTGCCATGGATATCCGGCTTCCCCGGCTGGATTCCAAATACCGGGTGACGATCGCCCTGTTCATCGCCCTGGCCATCTGGGCCGTTCTGTTCTTTGTGATCCGGCGCAGCAAGCTGGGCTTCGAGGTGGACTGCGTGGGGAAGCAGTGGGAGTTTTCCGACGCGGTGGGGATGCATGTGAGCCGGAAAATCTTCCTGATCTTCCTGATCGGCGGCGCCGTGGCCGGCATTGCCGGGGCCAGTGAAATCCTGGGCGTGAACTATAACTATACGGACGGTTTTTCCGCCAATCCCGGGGTCGGATGGGACGGGTTTTACGTCTGTCTGCTCTCCGGGGGCAGTCCTATCGGTATTCTGATTCTTTCCATCGTCTTTGGCGCCCTGCGATACGGCGCCCTTTCGGCTCAGACGGGTCTGGGAGTCCCCCTGGATCTGATTAACGTCATCAAGAGCTCCCTGATCCTCTTTATTGCGATCCGGCTGTTCAGCAACAACCTGCCGGCCATCCGGAGCTTCTTCGCCCGCAGACATTCGGGAAAGGAGGCGGCGCGATGAACCTTCTGAAGCTGATTCTCAGCATTCTGTATATGACCGTGGAAGCGTCCACGCCCTATCTGCTGGTGGTGATGGGGGGCGTATTCGTTCAGCGGGCGGGGGTGTTCAACATTTCCCTGGAGGGCTGCATGGAGCTGGGAGCCTTTTCCGGCATCCTGTTTGCCTACATGACGGGAAACATCATGGTGGGCGTGATCATGGCCTTCGTTATTACAGCCTTGGTGAACTGCATGTTCTATCTGTTTACCGTGGTGCTGAAGGCGAATCTGACAGTCATCGGGACGGCCATCAATCTGCTGGCGGCCTGCGTGCCGGCCTGTATTCTGCAGGCCCTTTACGGCACCCGCAGCAACCTGGTGGCCACCAAGCTGATTGACCCCGCCGTCATGAAGCTGGACGTGCCTGTGCTGCGGAGCATTCCCTACCTTTCGGACGTCATGAACGGGCAGACCCGGATCACCTATCTGACGATTCTGGTGGTCATTCTGCTGACCATCGTCATGTATCGGACCCGATTCGGCGTCTATGTGCGCGTCAGCGGAGAAAACCCGGACGCGGCTTCCGCGGTGGGCATTAAAACCAACCGGATTAAGTTCATCTGCCTGATGATTTCCGCGGCTGCCTGTGCGCTGGCGGGGCTGAATCTGTCGGTGGAGCGGCTTGGCATCTATACCATCAACATGTCCGCTTCCCGGGGATTCATCTGTCTTTCGGCCATTAACTGCGGCCGGAAGGAGCCGCTGCGCTCCTGTGCCTACGCGGTGCTTTTCGGCTTTGCCCGGGCGCTGCAGACGGTGCTGAATAATTATGTGCCGGTAGCGGTTTCCTCGCTGCTGGCGGTGATTCCCTATCTGGCCATTATCATCGTGCTGCTGGTGGTGGAAATTCCCAACGCGCGGCGCAACAACCTGCGGATCTTCCGGGAGATCTGAGCCGCTGGCGCGGTGGGAAGATATGGCGGAGAGTCCCGGCGCCCGGCGCGGCAGCCCGCACGGCTTCCGGGAACGCTGATGGCGGGAAACGAGGGAAGAAACGGCGGGCGGACCGCAGGAAACTGGGGAAGGAGGCATGCACCCATGCACAGGACGGCCGTACTGGTCATCGATATGCAAAAGGACTTTACCACACCGGAGGGAAGGTTTTTCTATCCGGAAACCACCGGGCCCATGATGGAAACCTTCGCGGACAAGCTGAACCGTTTCCGGGAACTGGGGGCGTGGATCATTATCGTTTACACGGCCCATGACCCGGGGGAAAAGGAGATCAATCCGGAGATCACCCGGATGTTCCGGGACGGGAAGAAGGCATCGCTGGTGGAGGGAACCGAGGGGGCGAAATTGGACGAGCGGATCCCCTACGATCCGGAGAAGGATCTGCTTTTCCGTAAATTCAAGCCCAGCGCCTTTTTCAAAACGGACCTGGCGGAGCGGCTCCGGGCGGAAGGGGTGGAAAACGTGCTGATATGCGGCGTTAAAACCAACGTCTGCTGCCGGGCTACCGCCACGGATGCCAGCCAGCATGAATTCCGCACCTTTAATATCAGCGACATGCTGGGGACCAACACGAAGGAGATCAATGATTTCCATCTTGCGGAGATGACAAAATACTTCGCTCCGGCGATTGATTCCGGAGAGGTCATCCGGCGGCTGGAATCCGGTGAATTCTGAGGACAGAATTTGACTCCTGGAATCCGGCGGATGCCGGGAGAAAGGCTTGCGGGCCAGAATCCGGCGAATGTCGGGAAAGAGGCTTGCGGGCCAGAATCCGGCGGATGCCGGGAGAGAGGCTTGCGGGCCAGAATCCGGCGAATGCCGGGAGATAAGTCAGCCGCCTGGGATCCGATCAATGCCGGGGAAGGGACTTGCTGCCCGGTTTCCGAAAAATGCCGGAGATGGGGGATCGGGCAGAGGAGAATGGGATGAAGGAGATTGGAAGGAGGGAGTTCTATGGAGGAAACCGGACAGAAATATGATTTTACGGTCATCGGGACGGCCTCCACGGTCTCCGTGCTTAAGGTGAGGCAGATGCCCCAGATCGGCCGGTCCACCGGGGTAGAAAATGACAACTTCGACGAAGTTTATCATGGAGGGAAAGGGTTCAATATCTGCGCCGCTCTGGCCAGGCTGGGGCAGCGGGTCTATCCGGTGCTGACCTATGCCGACATCCGGCAGCGGGCGTATCTGCGGGATTTTACGGAGCGTTACGGACTGCCCCGGGATGGGATTCAGGATCCGCCCGAGGATTCCCGCGGAACGACCCTGATGATTCAGGATGAGCAGAACAACCACATTACCATGATCACCCAATACGCCCGGCGGCTTCCGGGGAGCGATTACTTCAGGGTTCAGACCATGGATCCGCGATTTTTCGAAAACAGCCGCATGGCGATCCTGACGGTGCCCATGAGCATGAATACCCCCGGGATTACGGAGGCGCTGGAGAAAACCGATATCCCCCTGGCGCTGTCCATGATGTATGATCCTTATTCCTTTCCGCCGCCGCTGCTCAGGCGCCTGCTGTTGCGGTCGGAGCTGATCTTCATGAATGAGGGGGAGGCTGCCTATATCTGCCGGGAGTTCGGTCTGGGCGCCGTGACGGATCTGTTTGCGCTGGGGAGGACCCGGCTGATCGCCGTGACGCTGGGGGAAAAGGGCAGCACGGTTTATCAGAAGAGGGCGGAGGACGGAAGCTTTGTCTCCTGTCATGTGGACGCGGTCCGGCCGGAGACCGACGCCCCCGACTGCGTGGGGGCAGGGGATGCCTACGTCAGCGGGTTCCTGTACGGATATCTGCGGGGCCTTGGTGCGGAGGAGTGCGCGGGACTGGGCGGTACGCTGGCGGCTTTTGTGATTGAGAAGGACGGCAGCACGACGAATCTTCCGGATGAGCCGACGCTGCTGAAAAGATATGCTGCCATCAGGAAGGATGGCAGCCAGGCAAATCTGTCGGATGAAGCGGCGCTGTTATAAGGGGATGCTGCAATCTAAGATGTGAAAGGGAGCTGATCACAATGAAACTGGGTGATTACAGGTCTAACTGCGGCAGAGGGCTGATCGGGATGGTGCACTGTCTGCCGCTGCCCGGAACCTTTCGGTCAGAAACGGAGATCCATCAGGTGATTGAGCGGGCCGTGTCGGATGCCAGAGCGCTGGAGCAGGCGGGATTTGATGCGCTCATCGTGGAGAACGAGGATTTATGTACCGCGTTCCAGCTGACAAGGATTCAGGAAACGGCGTTCAGCATCGTTGTCATGGCTGTCCGGGACGCGGTCAGGATTCCGGTGGGGATTTCCTGCGGCAGCCTGAATTATGAATTTGCCTTTTCCCTTTCCCGGGTGGCGGGGCTTCAGTTTATCCGGCAGGCCATCTTCGTGGATACGGTTATGAACTACAACGGGATCTTTACGCCCTGCAGCCAGAAGGTGGTGTTGGCGCGCAAAACCGTAGGCGCGGAGCAGGTGGACATATTTGCGGATATACAGGTTAAGCAGTATTATATGGTGAACCCGAATATCCCTATTACCACCTCGGCAGGCTGGGCGGCCCGTCAGGGTGCCGACGCGATTATCGTGACGGGTGCGGGCAGCGGCATGCAGACCTCCATGGAGGATCTGAAGCGGGTGCGGGCCTGCGTGACGGTGCCGGTGGTGGTAGGGAGCGGGATCTGCGAAAGCAACATCCGGGAGCAGCTTTCCACCGCCGATCTGCTGATCGTCGGCAGCACGCTGCGGAAGGACGGGAAATTTACAAATCCCATCGATCCGGACGCGGCGGAACGGATTGTGCGGGCTGCCGGCTGACCGCCAGCCACATGCTTCAAGGGAAGGTCACAACCGTCCGACGCGTGGGCTGACCATCGGCCGACGGTTTTTGCGGGGAGGCCATCAAGCATCTTTCAGGGAGGAAGTACTCATGATTTACCGGAATCTTGGCAAAACAGGGATTCAGGTCTCTGAAGTGGGCCTGGGGGGAGAATATCTGGAAGGGAAAGATTACGGAACGGTGGAGCAGGTGGTCCACGCTGCCATGGACGGCGGGGTCAACATCCTGGACTGCTTCATGTCGAATCCCGAGATCAGGTCCAATCTGGGCCGGGCGCTGGAGGGGCGGCGGGATCGAATGATCATTCAGGGACATTTCCGTTCCGTCTGGAAGGATAATCAGTACGGGCGCACCCTGGAGATCGGGGAGGTAAAAGCGCATTTTGAGGATTTGCTGCGGCGCTTTAAGACCGATTATATGGATATCGGCATGATTCATATGATCGATAACGAATCCGATTACAGCGCGGTCTTCGACGGGGAGATCCTGGAATATGCCCAGGAAATGAAGCGGAAGGGCGTGATCCGGTGCCTGGGTCTGTCCAGCCATAACCCGGTGCTGGCGCTGCGGGCGGTGAGGACCGGATTGATCGATGTGCTGTTGTTCAGCATCAACCCGGCCTATGACGTCATGGACGAAAACGCCCCGCGGCCGAAGAAGATGGACAACGGGCTTTTCAATGACTGGGGCCTGGACGGCGGCATCAACCGGGTCCGGGAGGAGCTTTACCGGGAATGCGAGAAGGCGGGAGTGGGCATTACGGTCATGAAATGCCTGGGTGCCGGTGCCCTGCTTTCCGAAAAGACATCTCCCTTCTGCCGGGGGATGACGGCCCACCAGTGCATGCGCTATGCTCTGGACCGGCCGGCGGTGGCCAGTGTGCTGATCGGCATGCAGAGTCTGGAGAACGTAAAGGACTGTCTGGCCTATGAGGAGGCCTCGCCCGCGGAGACGGATTATTCGGACATCTTTGCCACCGCGCCGAAATTCAGCATGTCCGGACGGTGCATGTACTGCAATCACTGCCTCCCCTGCTCGGCTCATATCAATATTGCGCAGGTCAACAAATATCTGGATCTGGCCGCGGCGGCAGGGAATGTAACGCCCTCGCTGCGGGAGCACTATGCGGCGCTGGAGCATAAGGCCAGCGAATGCATCCAGTGCGGCCGGTGCGAGAAAAGCTGTCCCTTCGGCGTACGGATCATGGAACGCATGAAGCAGGCCCGGACGCTTTTTGAATAATGTTTACCGGGCTGCGTTTGTTCCTGAAATGCTGTTCTATTCTCGCTTTTCAATGACGTTTTCATCAAGTTAGCAATCCGTTTTTTCCATTTTTCAGAATTCATCGTTTGGCCCGGCATTTAGCCGGGCCTTTTCCTTTTTTATTAGATTCTGTGGCTGAACGTGGCATATTATCATGATATTTTTGACGCAAACATATGCTTTGGAAATGTATGCTCCATAAAAAAATGCAATCCCTGATGAACAAGTGAGGCGAAAGTGCAATTCATTGAGGGACAGCCTCATTACGGCAGGGTGGCAAAAGCGGCGCTCCGCGTGGAACCTTTATATGTCTTATTTGAAAAGCTGGAGATATAAGGATACAATCAGCAGAAGCGATACGCCAGGAAAAGCAAGAACCTACTATGGTTATTGTCTACTGTTCATGAATGATTATCGAAGCATACAAAATAGAGCGGCTATATCGATTCAGACATACAAGCATGTATCTTTTGGTAGTGTTTTATATGTTATTTTTCATTTATTATAGATGCAGCAAAAAAAGGGAGACGGTGAATATGAAAAAATTGTATGGGATTGTATGCGCAAATGTTACCCCGATGAATGGTGATGGATCAATCGATTTGTTTTCCCTTTCAAAGCTTGTGGATCATATGGCGGAATCCGGGATTCATTCGGTTTATCCCTGCGGTACGAACGGGGAGGGTATTCTGCTGTCTCCAGCGGAGCATCATGCAGTAGCGGACAGGGTTATTCAACAGAACAATGGGCGAATGTCCGCATTCATCCAGTGCGCCAGTGTCCGCTGGGAAGAGACAATGGTCAATATCCAGTATGCCTGCAGCCGGGGAGCGGATGGAGTCGGCGTCATGACACCCATCTTTTATAAGGCGGATGATACCGCAATGCTTGATTATTATCACGAGGCAGCACAGGCTGCGGATTCCAAACCGGTTTATCTCTATAACATTTCCAAGTATACCAATAACGACGTTTCCCCCCAGACATTCGCGAAGATTATTGAACAGAATGAGAACATCGCTGGGATTAAATATTCCGCTAAAGAGATCGAGCGGATTGAGGACTATTTGCGCTTGCCTTCCCGGAAACCGGATGTTCTGATTGGCGCGGACAGCCTGTTTCTCAGCGCACTGGCGATCGGATGCGTTGGAGAGGTCTCCGGGCCTGCTTGCGTTTTCCCCAGATGGTACGTAGGCGTCTATGAAAGCTTTATCAAGGGAGATATGGAAAGTGCCCTTTACTACCAGAACCAGATTGTGAAATGCTCAAGAAGCATCAAAAGTGTTCCGCAGATTCCGGCGATCAAGGCGATGCTGAAAATGCAGGGGATTATCTCGGATGATAAATGCCGTCGTCCATTCAGGAAACTGACGTCGGAAGAGTATGGACTGCTTGAGGATGCCCTGGAGATGTATGCGAAGGAGCAGTAGACATGAATATGATTATTCTGGCGGGCATGCCGGCGTCCGGAAAAACATATGTATCCCGGGAGATCGCTTCAGCTCTGGGGCTTCCCCTCGTGGCTAAGGACAAGTTTAAGGAGTCCCTGTTTGATACGCTGGGATGGAAGGAGTACCCGGAAAAACGGCGACTTGATTATGCGGCGAACGCGGTGCTGCTGGACGCGGTAGAAATAATGCTTGAAAACGGAATATCCGTTCTGATTGACGACAACTTTGACGAGGTGGCCACCCGGCGGGTTAACGAACTGATTGACACCTATAAGGTGAATTGCGTTACGGTGTTCTTTGATGGAGATGCGGATGCTTTTTATCGGCGCTATATCGAACGGGACAATGCGCATGCGCGGCATCTGGGTCACATTATTCAGGATCACTACCCACCCTTTCCAGGTGAATGTACAGATTATGAAATGACCAGGGAGGAATTCCGCCAGAAATTTGAATTCAGGGGAATCAAGGATTTTCGGTGCCATGGGAAACGAATTGATATCGACGCGACAGATCCGACGACAATCGACGTAAAGGGACTGATTCAGGAAATCAGAAAACGCTTAGCAGAATAATGGAGGGCAAAAAAATGAACCTGAAGGTCGCAATTCCGTTCAAGCATCAGAGTACGCTGGTCTGCGATGAGGCCAGAGAAATGCTGAAAAACGCTGGCTTTGAGATCCTGTGCAACGAAGGCAGAGATCTGTCCAGGGATGAACAGAAGGAAATGATCAAGGACGCCTTTGGAATCATGGCCGGCGTTGAATCCTATGACGCAGACATGCTTTCAGCGTGTAAAAGCCTTCGCTGCGTGATCCGGTTCGGCGTGGGTACCGATAATTTCGATCTTCAGAAGATGAAGGAAATGAACGTGGAGGTCGGAGTGATTTCCAACCGGAATGCGGTGGCGGAATTTACGCTGACGCTCATGCTGGCCGCGGTGAAGAATCTCATCCTGTTTGACAGAACCACCCGTCAGGGCCGATGGGATCGGTTCACGATGACAGAGCTTGCCGGGAAGACCATCGGTATTATCGGGTTCGGCAGAATTGGAAAAAGACTGGCAGAGCTGCTGAAGATGTTCGACGCAACCATCCTGGTTTATGATCCGTACATTGAAGGGTCCGCCCTGAAAACCGGAGATGATTTCCGCCTGGTTTCTTTTGAGGAGCTTCTTGCACAGTCGGATATCATCTCTGTACATGCGCCGTCCGTGAAGTCTACTTATCATATGATCAATGCGGAAACCATCGGAAAAATGAAGGACGGCGTGGTGCTGGTAAACACTTCCAGAGGCGCACTGATCGATGAGACAGCGCTTTATGAAGCGCTGGTATCCGGGAAAGTCCGTGCAGCCGGGATTGATGTCTATGAAAAGGAGCCAATCACAAAGGAGAATCCGCTGCTGACGCTGGACAACGTTGTAGTTGCGCCGCATGCCGCTGCGCTGAGCTACGAGACAAACTATAACGGCGGTTTGATTTCAGCAAAGTCCATCATCAATGTTCTGAATGGGGGCAAGCCACTCTACCCGTTGTGGTGAGTGAGTTTATAAAAATGAGGAGGAAGAAAAAATGAAGAAACTGGTTGTCCTGATCCTGACTGTGGTGATGACGCTTTCGTTCATTGTCACAGTCCAAGCTTCAGAAGACAAACCCTATGCGGGTGTCGTTCTGAATGTTCTTGGTAACAGCTCCAATGACTCGACGTTCATGCAGGAGAATATTGCCGCTTTCGAGGAGGAAACGGGCATTAAGGTACAGTTCGAGCAGCTGTCCAATGACCAGCTTAACTCCAAAATCGTCGTGTCCATGGGCGCCGGCGGCGCTGACCTGGACTGCTTTATGTACATGGCGTACCAGAATACGAATCAGTATGTCGATAATGGCTGGCTGGTGGATCTGACGGATTATATGGATGAAGAGTTCGACTTTGATGACTTTATGCCCGGTATCCGGGATACCTGCATGAAGGATGGAAAAATCTATGGTGTTCCGCACGGCTCCGAATACGTGATTCTGTTCTACAACAAGAATATGATCAACGAGGCGGGGATTGACGTAACTGCGATCAAAACATGGGATGACCTGATCGAAGCATGCAAAGTCGTTGAAGAGAAGCTGCCCGGTGTGCACGGTATCGCGCTGCGCGGACAGGGCAACGGCGCCGCGGCAATTACGATCTGTCCGGCCCGGGCCTATGGCGGAGACTACTTCGACGCAGAAGGCAATTTTGCCATCGACAGCGATGCGTTCTGCAAGGGAATTGAAAAGTACCGTGAGCTGTATCAGTATGCCCAGGAAGGCGCGTCCATGATGAGCTGGTCCGAAACCTGCAACGTTTTTGCCCAGAAGCAGACGGCTTTCCGGCTGGATAACGATGCGCAGTACTCCTATCTGATCGATCCTACGTCTTCCCTGATCACACGGGATGATATCGGCTTTATGGCGCTTCCCGCTGGTGATGCCGGCGCGGCAACGGCGAACTTCAACTGGGGCATGGCCATGTCCTACGGATCCAAGAACAAGGAAGCGGCCTGGGAATTCATCCGGTATATGAACACAAAGCAGAGCTGCCTGCGGAAGGTGCTGGAATGCCTCGCGATTCCGTCCCGTCAGTCTGCGCTGAACAGCGAAGAATTGAAAGCATTCTATCCGGAAGGATATACCGAGTGCGAACTTGAATCGGACAGGATCTGTGCGGGCGGCATCATGCCCAATATGCTCCATCAGACAGAAGCCCGGGCCCGGATCGGCGAAGCTCTGGACGCGATTTTTGCGGGCGCCGATATTAAGGAAGAGATGACCAAGGCCAACATGGATATTCAGGAAATGCTGGACGAGGAAAGAGCGGAATAATCCTTCCTGAAAAAGTGTGTGCAGACGGTTATTCGTCTGCACACATCTTTAGAAGACAAAGAGCCAGATGCAGAAAAGCTGCAAGTCCGGATCCGTGGGGGGACAAGCCTTGCAAGAGACTTGTCTCCCCGATATCGTATGGCTGCTTGCCGGGGGATGCGAGGTGCTTTGATTGAAATCATGGATTGACAGACATTTAAAAATTTTATTTTTACTGCCGCTGCTGATCTTCATTGCATTCATGATCATTTATCCGCTGGTATATACATTCCGGATGAGCTTCTATTCTTCAAGTATGTCAGCGGTTAAGCCACCGAAATTTATTGGGTTGAAAAACTATGTCACGATGTTTAACAACCCCAAATTTCTGAATGCATGTAAGCTGACGATGTATTTTTCTCTTGGCTGTCTTTTTTTCCAGACATTCGGCGGTCTTGCCCTCGCGATCTTTATGAACCGCCAGTTTAAGCTCATGGGCGCTGCCAAGACGATATCGCTGCTCCCTGTGGTTGCTACGCCTGTTGCCATCGCCATGGTATGGAAGATGATGTATGATCCAGCGCTGGGCATTATCAATCTGGTGATCAAAAAGCTAGGATATGCCCCGGTGGTTTTTCTTGGTGATCCGAATATATCCCTGCTTTCCCTGATGGCCATCGAAATATGGGAAAACACGCCGCAGGTGATGCTGATCTGCATGGGCGGACTGGCCAATATCCCCACCGACTGCCTTGAAGCTGCCAGAATTGACGGCGCTTCAAACTGGCAGACGCTGACGAAGGTTACGCTGCCGCTTCTGAGCACGACGCTGCTGGCGGCAATCACCCTGCGCCTGATTGACGTCATGAAGGCTTATGACATCATTTACTCAACGACCCAGGGCGGGCCGGGCATCTCCACGCAGACGATCAATGTTCTGGCCTACAGGCAGGCGTTTGAAAATTTCAGATTCGGAGACGCGTCGGCGACGGTGACGGTATTTATCCTGATTCTTGTGGTGGTGACATTCCTGTTTAATATTATCCGGAAGAGAGCGGTGGTGGATTACTGATGAAAAGAAAAAGACTGCGCAGAGCCGGCTTTTATCTACTGCTGCTCATCGTTCTGATGATCATTGCATTCCCGTTCGTATACATGACTTTATCATCATTCAAGCAGAACGTTGATCTGTTCAATCTGGATAAAACTTTCATTTTCAAGCCGACTCTCCAGAACTACAAGGATGTATTTGTCCGATACAACTTTATCAATCCTCTGAAGAACACAACCATTGTCACGGTCAGCGCAACCCTGATTTCACTGCTGTTTGGGGTGCCTGCGGCGTACGTTATTGCCAGATTCGGCATGACAGTCATGTCAACTGTCATACTGGCCATCCGGATCATTCCTTTTATTTCTTTCCTGGTTCCATGGTATCAAATTTTCTCAAAAATAGGGTTAACCGGAACCTATACCAGCCTGATTCTATGCCATATGATTATCGGTCTGCCCTATATTATCTGGATTATGATCCCGTATTTCGAGAAGCTTCCCCAGGAGATCGTGGAATCGGCGATCATCGACGGATGCTACTATTATGAAGCATTTCTGAGAATCATGCTTCCGCTTTCAATCCCTGGAATCATTACTTCTACGATTCTGGTGTTCATTGCTTCCTGGAACAACTTTATCTTCGGACTGATTCTGGGAACGGGGAACACACAGCCTCTGCCGATCGCAATCTTCAGTTTTATTTCCTATACGGAAGTGAACTGGGGCGGATTGATGGCCGCGTCGGTAGTTGTTACGATACCGATCATTATTGTGACGTTGATCCTGCAGCGCCATATTATTGCGGGACTTACGGCCGGCGCAGTTAAGGGCTGACCGTTTACAAATAATATATAAACAATGGAGGTTTCGGTCATGAAGGAGCTTTACCCCATGGTAGGAGTCATTCCGGCGATGAATGTCGGCTTTACGGAGGATGACAGGATCGATCTGGAGGGATTGGAGAATCATACGCAATATGCTGTGGATTCCGGGGTAGCCGGCCTGCTGATCCCGGTGGTGGCAACGGAAGTCAGTACGCTGACGCCGCAGGAAAGAGCGGACATCATTGACACCACGGTGAAAATCGCAAAGGGAAAGGCGAAGATTATCGGCGGCGCTACCGCCACATCCAAGGAGCTGTGCGTTGAGTATGTGCGGAAGCTGATGGATGCGGGCTGTGACGGCGTTTTGGCCAGTATTCCTTATGAGAATGAAGCGCAGTATTTTGATTATATCAAGGCGATTGATGATTTGCATCCTGATTTCCTGATGATCCAGGATTATGCGCTGAACGCGGACGGTGTACCGGTGGACGTGCTTGTGAAAGCATTCGATGAGTTCGAATGCTTCAAGTGCATCAAAACGGAGACAAAGCTGACAGGACCAAAGTTCACAGCGCTGCTGGAAGGCTCCGGCGGCCGGATGAACGTTTCCGGCGGATGGTCTATCACACAGTATATTGAAGGCCTTGACCGGGGCGTGCATGCCATGGTTCCGACAGCGATGCATGAAATCTACTGCAAGCTTGATTCGCTGTATAGGGCAGGCTTCCGGGCGAAAGCCTGCAAGCTTTATCAGCGAATCCAGCCGATCATTGCGTTCTCCAACCAGGATCCCGGTATTTCCATTCATTTTTACAAGCGAATGCTGTACAGAATGGGTATGTATGCCACGGACAGAGTCAGAGTCAAAACGCTTCCGTTTGATAAGTATTACCAACGGATCGCGGACGATATGATCGACCTTTATTTTGAAGTTTCAAACGAATTGAAATCCGGCTTATATGACTGAATCATACCCTCCTTTTCGGAGATCAGGGCATCAGTGCCTTGATCTCTGTTTTTACCGGTTCAATCGAGAGAGGAATACATGATGAAAAAAGTATATCTCAGCGCTCCAGGAGAAATCACGGTTGAGGAGACGGAAATCCCCGTGCCGACAGGAAACAAGGTTCTGATCCGTGTGAAAGCCACCGGAATATGCGGAACGGATGTGCATGGCTTTCTCGGAGAATCTATTTTTGGCCCGGTTTTCCCCTTCCATATAGGTCATGAAGTTTCCGGGATTGTGGAGGAGACCGGGAAAGACTGCAAACGGATCAAAAAAGGGGATCATGTGGTGATAGACCCTCTGATTGCGTGCGGGGTCTGTGATGAGTGCAGGAATGGAAGGAGCCATTTCTGTGACAGGAATACAACCATCGGACGGACTGGACCCGGAGGGTTTTCGGATTATATTATGATGCCGGAGGGAGAAGTCTATCCGATTGATCCGGCTGTTCCTTTTAATGTGGCCTGTCTGGCCGAACCTCTGTCCTGCGTTTTCCACGGCATTGAAGTTGCGGAAGTAAGCTGGGGCCAAAGTGTCCTGATCAAAGGCGCTGGCGGCATTGGACAGATGCATCTGCTGGCTGCCAGACTTGCCGGGGCGAAATATGTTGCGGTTACGGATTTTAACAAAGCAAAGCTGGAGAGAGCGGTCAGACTTGGCGCTGACCGGGCCTTTTGCGCGGATTCCGCATCCAGCGCCGATTTTCTTCAGGATGTACCCAAGGGATACGATGTGATCATAGACTGCACCGGGTCACCAAAGTCGATCACTTCGGCCACGCCGCTGCTTCGGAGAAGGGGGACACTCCTGATTTTCGGTGTCTGCCCAATCAACTCTCAGGTGACTTTTGACCCTCATGATATCTACATGAGGGAAATCCAGATCAAGGGATCCTTCTGTTTTCCGAAATCCACCATGACAAAGGTCATTGGGCTCATGGAATCTGGGCGGATTGATGGACAATCGTTGATCTCCGCGGAGAAGCACAGAGATGATCTTTCAAAGATTCTCAGGGAAGTGAGTGAGGGCGTTTACGACGGTAAAGTGATCGTTACGGCCCGGGAAGCATAAATATGGAGACAAATGAAATCAAAAAGGCAATCCGCCATGGAGCGATGCGACTGATCAAGGGGGCAGAGATCCTGACAGAGCTTGATTCGCAGACCGGTGACGGTGATCATGGCCTGACAATGACAAAAATCGCCAATGAACTGAATCATTTCTGCGACGAACAGGAACCCCTGACTGTTGCCGACCTTTTCTCCGGCCTGGCGGAAGTAGTGCTTCAGGTTAATGGCGGTTCCATTGTTTCTCTGTGGGCGGAGATGCTTTTTGGAGCCGCGGATGCAGTGGGCGAAAAAAAGAGTCTGGAGAGAAGCGACCTGGCCGTCATCGTGGATGGAGCGATCGATGGCATTGGGACCATCAGCAAGGCTGCGCCCGGAGATAAAACGCTCCTGGATACGCTGCTGGCGGTGAAAACCGTGTGCGAGGAATTTCCGGGCGGAGAACAGTTCTGGGCACTTGTCGGCAGCGCTGCCGAGGCCGGAGCGGAAAGCACGCGGGCGATGCCCGCCAAATACGGAAGAGCGAAGCAGCTGCTTGACGGCAGTATCGGTTTTTTGGATCCTGGAGCTGTATCCATGTCCATGTTTATCTGTGGAATTGCCGAATACATAGGAGAAAAACATGCTGAATAACAGATTCTTCGACAGTCCGGACAGAATGGCGGACGATATCATTCAAGGTTTTGCCCTGGTATGGAATGACTATGTAAAAGCAGCCGGACATTGTATATACTATAAGCAGCTGGAGACGACGGAACCGCGTATCGGAACCATGTATCTGGGCGGCGCGGGACATGAACCGGGAAGCCTTGCGTTTATCGGTCGGGAGTGGGAGAATCTGAGAGTCATCGGGGATATTTTTGCCGCACCCAGCGCGCAGACGGTATTGGAAGGCATAAGGCTGCTGGATAAAGGGAAAGGGGTATTTCTGTACTGCGGCAACCATGAAGGAGACGTGATGGCGGCCAGACTGGCTGTCAGGCTGGCCAAGAGAGAAGGAAGAGAAGTTTCTTTGTTCATCATCCGAGATGATTGCTCCGTATTTGGCAGGGACGAAATGGACAGCCGGCGTCATGTATGCAGCGGTCCGCTGCTCAGCAAAATGATAGGCGCTGCTGTCAGCAAGGGGTATACCATGCAGGAGCTCATGGAGATCGGGGATAAGTTTACTCGGAATGTTTCAGCCATTTCCGTAGCAAGCAAAGGCGCGCATCATCCGATTACCGGGCGCCTTCTGACAGATATTCCGGATGGAAAAATGGTTATCGGAATGGGACATCATGGGGAAGGATCACAGCAGCAGCAAGATCTTCTGTCATCCGTGGAGACGGTTAGAATCATGGTCGGGAAAATCGTCGCGGATCTGGGACTTGAAGCCGGGGATCAGGTTGCCATCATGTTGAACGGGTCGGGCGGATTGTCCTACATGGAACTCATGATTGCATACCGGAATATTGTGGATTGCTTGGGGGACCTGGGAATCAGCATATATTTTAAACTGGCAGGTTCCTTCACGACAACCATGGACCAGATCGGATTTGGAATTGGGCTGCTGCGACTTGATGGGGAGATGCAGGAACTGATTTCCGCACCGTGCAAAACTCCATTTTATACGTTTGCATAAAAGGAGGACACCGTGAATCTGCTGCAATTGCGTTATTTCCTCAAAGTAGCTACACTGGAGAACATTACAAAAGCAGCAAATGACTGTATGATCCCACAGCCGGCCATGTCAAAAATGATCGCAAAGCTTGAGAAAGAACTGGGCGTAAAGCTATTTGACAGAAACAAGAACGCCCTTTATCTCAATGAAAAAGGCAGAGAATTCAAAGCACATGTAGAAAACATCCTTTCTGAGCTGGATTATGCCGTGATGTCCCTGCAGAAAGAAGATGACACACTTCAGGGAACCATTCGTATCTTGGCAAACGAAAACCAACGCTTTATTCAGGGGTGCGTAGCAGAGTTTTCAAAAGCGAACCCAGAAGTGAACTTTCATGTATCTCATGATTTTCGAACGCAGAACATCGAGGACTATGATATCGGAATCATTTCGAGTGCCGCTGTCCGGTATAATTCAGGAGTTGCTGTTCCTCTGATCAGGGAAGAGCTTGCTCTGGCCGTAGAGGAAAACAGTCAATATGCTACAAAAAATCATGTAGAGATCAGCGAGCTGAAAAATGAAAAGTTTATTACAACTTCTGTAAATTCTACACTTCATTCGCTTGTTGTAGAGTGTTGCAAGCAGGCAGGCTTTTCTCCTGTTATTCCATTTACCTTTGACGATCCATATTTTGTGAGGAAATATGTATCCGAAAGCTTTGGCGTAGCGATTGCTCCCACGATTTCCTGGAAAGGCAGATTCAGAACGAATACGGTTATTGTGCCGATAATACCGAAAATATATGCCACATCTTATATCGTATGGAACGATCGGAAGTATGCTGCTCCCTGTGTGATCGCCTTCCGAAACTTCATCATCCGAGAGGCGAAAAAGATTGACGGCAATCTTGCACAAGGCGAACAGAAAGATTACGGTGATTAACGCTCTTTTGATTCCCTCCGACTGATATGTTATGAGCGAAGGAGCACAATATGCTAGCAGGATTAAAGGAACTGATGATGGAAGCAGAAGAAAACAGGTGTGCGGTTGCTGCTTTCAATACCCCGACTTATGATGGTTTGCTTGCGGTGATCAGAGCGGCGGAAGCCACAGAAACTCCAATTATTATTTCGCATGCACAGGCCCACGAAAAAGTTGCCCATCTGGAGGACATCGGCCCGGTCATGGTTCATTTTGCCAAGAGAGCCAAAGTACCGGTTTGTGTGCATCTGGATCATTCCAACAGTGAAGCATATTGCAGGAAGGCCATGGATATTGGTTTTACTTCCATCATGTATGACTGTTCGATGTATCCCTATGAAAAAAACCTGGAAATGACAATTCCCATGGTGGCTCTTGCCCATTCCCGGGGAGTGGACGTCGAGTCTGAACTGGGACAGGTTCCGCGGAACAACCTGGACGGAATCTGCTATATGAGAAATGATCCAAGCGCTTATTACACAGATCCGGACGAAGCTGCGGCATTCGCCGAGCAAACCGGTACGGATGCCTTAGCGATTGCGTTCGGGACCGTGCACGGAGAATATGCCGGAAAACCATCGCTCAATACGGATGTCATCAGAAAAGTACGGCAAAAAACAACCGTTCCGCTTGTTATGCACGGAGGCAGCGGGCTTTCAAACGAGCAATATCGGGAAGTGATAGAATGCGGAATACGGAAAATCAACTATCACACCTATCTATCCCTTGAGGGATACAGAACGGCTGTTTTTCTTACAGAAGAAGAACCAAAGGGATATTTTCATGAGATCGCCATTGCCGCACAGCGGGAAATGTTTCATCATGCCGTCAATGTGATCAGGATTTTTTCCGGAAAATGAGGGAAGGATTCCATTGCTTTCCCCAACCACAGGAAAAATGGGAAAAATTCTTCTGTGAAACAGAGGGGGGGTATTAGCAGGCAAATCTAATACGGCTGAATCATTCAAAGATGATTTAAAGGCAGCTTTCTCTGAAGATAATATGCGTGATTTGGCTTAAAAACTAAAGGATGAAAGAGAGGTATATTCCAACAAAACAAAGTTCGAAAATCGAACAAAAAATGTTGCAAAGTCGAACAAAAAAGAGTATACTATTACGTTGCAAAGGGGAGTGATGCAATGAAGAAGACGAATGAAAGGATCAGGGAACTTAGAGAAAAACTCCATTTGTCTCAGGATTATGTTGCAAAGTATCTTGGCATGAGCCGTACTTCTTACACGCAGCTAGAAAATGACAACAGAGCAATAAAAGCGGAAGATATCTCGAAACTGAGCGTGCTTTTTGGCGTTTCAACAGATAGCCTCCTGACCGATACCGCTGTTGATACACCGGCGACCATGTTCGCACGTAGTTTTGCATCTTTAAGTGAAACCGATCAGGCAGAGATTATGAATCTGATCCGATTTAAAGAGCAGATCAAGGCTCAGAGGAGTAACGGATGAGTTTCCAGCAGCAAGCAAAAACTTTTAGTAGTGCGGAGAAAATGGCGGCGGCCTATCTTGCGCATTACTTTGGAAACAAGAAAATAGAATACCCGATAAATCCATTTCAGATGCTGAAGGATGAGGGTGTTCTTTTTTCGTTTATGAAATCACATGGTCTGGAAGGAGTGTACGTACCTGCTTCTAGTGAAGACGACATTCCGTTAGTTGGTATAAATGTAGGCAGGCCGATTACCAGACAGCGGTTTACAGCAGCCCACGAGCTTTGTCATCATTTACGTGATGCCAATAAAGAAATATCTTGCCCTATCTTCGGAATTAAGAATGATGTTGAACTCTATGCCGATAGCTTTGCTGCTGCGTTATTGATGCCCCTGAATGAATTGCGTTCTCTTGTAAACAAGCGGAAAAACTCACGGGGCTACGTTTCCTTCGATGATGTGCTTGATATAGCTATTTACTTTGGGGTTAGTTTTGAGGCTTGCGTTCGGAGAATTTGAAGTGGTAAGATAAAACTGGACACGGAGGGGGTAGAAATTGGACACCAACCTG
>CAZMFY010000002.1:26902-28243 GCA_964565635.1 uncultured Oscillospiraceae bacterium | reverse complement strand
TAACTTATATCAGTCATATCCGTAGCAAGTATTCTTACCAGCTCATCCGTTTTTTCATGATTCCACCTCGTCAAATCCCGATTTTACTCAGCGGTTTCCCGCTTCTCATAGGATGATTGATGCATTTTAAATGACTACTCGTTACCGTCCGATTCCAGTGCTTCAGAGGAGTTAAGAAGTTCGTTGACTATCTCTTTTGCTCTCTGAAGATTATCATACCGGACACACAGTTTTATGCGTTCAAACATTGATCCAGCTCTCATTGCCATCCCTGCACCAATGTTGCTATTGCTGAGAACCGGAATTTCATTCTGCTCCAACACATCCTTCAACATGCCTCCGAAAACTGGGGTTACTTCTGTCAGAAAGCAAATGTCTTCCGGGAAAGATTCACGGACTTTTTTTCTTCCACAAACAGGGCAGCGAACTGCTTCAGAAAAAATAATCTGACAATTTGGACAGTACATGACTATTCCTCGCTTTCCTTTTCGTCTATATCATCCAATGCAGCACGTCTTTTATCATAAGCGAGTCTGAGTACTTCCAGGATGACAAAACAGCCTACATAAACAGCCACAGCGATGACAGCAGTAATCAACAGTGACCTTGTTTCAATTCTATTGCTCTGAGTCATTTTGAAAATATGAATTGCACCGATGAGAGCAGCGGGAATGATACTGGCAAGAGCGTTTCCTTTTCTGGTGGGGATTGATGTTCTTGTCCAAAGACCATTCTTCAAGGTCGTCACAGAGATGTAAACGCTGCCAATCAACAAGACAATAATCTCGCCCAACACTTCTTTGATTGAACTGCCTATGATAAGCTGAATAACGATTGAAAGAACAAGCGCCCAAAACATGCCCCAGAAACCATATTCCTCCAATTTCAGAAGCTTCTGATCCTGCATTTCGTCGAGATTATTTTTGTGGGCTTTCTTCATCATGTACATCCTCCTCTCCAAATAGATCATCCAGGCTTTTACCAAGTACTCGACAGATCGCTCTGCAAAGCCGTATTGTCGGATTGAACTCACCCTGCTCAATAGCATTCATCGTTTGCCGGGAGATACCAACCGCTTCAGCAAGGGCTTTTTGCGTCATATCCTTCTCTGCTCTTGCAACTTTGATTCTGATATTCCGTGCGATATGAAACACCCCCTTCATGATGGATGGTATCATAAAGATGACTGGATGTCAAGTATATATGACATATTTCCTTTTATAAAAGACTTTATAGTGATCGCCAGTTGGGTTGTATGACCACCTTCGTCACCGCTCCCGTCCACGATATGGCATTCGCACCAGGCTTCAGCACGGGAAACTCACCATTCATGTGATCGTT
>CAZMFY010000002.1:0-26892 GCA_964565635.1 uncultured Oscillospiraceae bacterium | reverse complement strand
GAATTTAAAATTCCCGTTAAAGACCTTAAAAATTTCAGGTCACAATTCGATATGGCATTTGATGCGGCGGTCAACGAACTTCTGGACGAGATGCTCGGCCCTAATCGTCACTCCCGCTGCCTGGTCCCGCAGCCGGATGGTACGAAAAAAGTCTGCCCGAAGGTCAAGGACGGTAACCATGCTCCGTGCGCCACTTACCCTCACAAGGGCGAATTTGAGCGCGAGGACAAGAGCATGGTGTCCATTGAAACGCTGAACGAGGACGAGTACCACCCGATGCAGGCCGCGCCATCTGCTGAAACGGAAGCACTGGAGATGGCTATCTTCGAAGACTTGGTGGAGTACCTGAAGACCATCAACTCCGATCTGGCGGATGTAGTAACTCTCGGGTTCCAGGGCTTTGACAAGAAGGGGGTCGTCAAGCAGCTTCCAGTCAAGTCCAGCCAGGCTTACGACTTGTATGCCAAGGCCGAGAAGCTGACCCGTGAATTTCTCTTCAAGTAACCCATAATGCAGAACGGCCCGGCGGCGATAAAACGTCGGGCCAATCTAAACTTCACACTATCACACGAACACACGATTTACCGTGTGCGAGTTCAAACTATCACACTATAAATCGTGTGCCAGTTTGAAACCCTTTTCCCGGCATTTAGGGAAAAGAAAGCGCCCATGGTGGTACTGCGAGCCCCATCTGAGCAAAAGAAAAAGGCCTGTCCATAGCGGAGAAGCCTTATATCAAGCCGCTTTCTGGCCTGTTACCCCTTCATGGGTCTGTATCGAATCCGGTAGCTTAGCATCCATGAAACCGCCAAAGCAACACTTTAAGCTCATCTTTCGCTTGCCAATGCTGCACATGTCGATTACAATTGTCATGTGATGATGTAATCGGGTCAAACAGGATCGAGATGTCGCGGTGGAGTATTTCTGGTATATTGTTGCCACTCTCGGGGCGGGAATCGGGACCGGCCTGGAGGGCCTTTCAGCCGCGACGGTGATGGTTCCACTCCCGATCGTGCTATGTCCCTCATTTTCCGGGGAAACCGGCGCGTACTTGCTCATATATTCACGTTTGTCTTGCTCCTGGTTCTGAGCATCAGTCCAGTGAAAGCTAATTAATCTTCAATGGAGGCAGTATGATCGTTGGATTCATAATCTGGAGTTCCTGCACCATCCTGATCGTTGGAATCGGGATCTGGTCCTGGAATTCAAAAAAGCCTGCAGGTTTCTATGCGGGAGTAGAGCCACCCAAGGTGAAGGATGTAAAGGGTTATAACCATGCCGTGGCGGTCTTGTGGTTTGTATATGCCATTCTCTTCGAATTGCTGGGATTCCCCTTACTGTTTCAGAAACAGAACTCTCCCATGTTCATCCTGACAATTCTGGGCGTTGTCGCGATCACAATCGCGCTGCTTATTGTTTACAATTGCGTCCTTGCCAGATATCAGCAGAATCAATAAATCCATGCCCGAATGGGAAGGAAGGCGGAAATCCCCGCACGCTTCCCCTTCGGGCATGGATGATATGGACAAAAAGTCTTTTCTGTGCAGATTCACATCCGGCGTATCAGCCCGCATCCATGAGAAGAACCGAAATATCGTTCACATTGGTGCCGGTGGGGCCGGTGATGATGAGGCCGTCGCATTTTTGCAGGGCGTGGTAGGCGTCGTTTTCCTTGAGTACGTCGCTGATGACCACGCCCTGTTTTTTGAGGGTCTCAAAGGTGTTTCCGTCCACAATGCCTCCGGCGGCGTCGGTGGGCCCGTCGGTGCCGTCGGAGCCCACGGAGAACACGCAGGCCCGGAGCCCGGCGATGCCCTCCGCGGCAGCCAGAGCCAGCTCCTGGTTGCGGCCGCCAAGGCCGTGGCCCGTCAGATGCACCACTGTTTCGCCGCCCGCCAGGAAGGCCATGCGGCGGCCGGTGCCGGCGTAATACTGGGCGATATTGGCAAGGAATACGCCCGCGTCCCGGGCAGTGCAGGTCAATTGGTCAGTAAGAATGACGGGCTCGTAGCCCAGCTCCCGGCAGGTTTTTTCAGCCGCGGCGCACAATTGACGCACGCTGCCGGTAACGTTGGTTTCCACCCGATCCAGGTGCTTGGGCGTTTCCTGCTTTAAGCAGGCCTCCATGGCCTCCGTCACCGTCAGGCCGTATTTTCTCACGATCGCCCGGGCGTCGGCTTCCGTGGTGGAATCCGGATACGCCGGACCGGAGGCGATCATATCCAGCCGATCCCCCAGCACGTCGGACAGGACGATGGTGAACACCCTGGCCGGACTGCACAGGGCGGCGAAGCGCCCGCCCTTCACGGCGGAAAACCGCTTGCGCACCGTGTTCATTTCCACGATATCCGCGCCGCAGGCCAGCAGCTCTTTGGTCAATCGGTTCAGATCCTCCTCGGGAATCAGGGGCTTTTCAAACAAGGCGGAGCCCCCGCCGGACAGCAGGAACAGTACGGTATCCTCCTCCTTCAGGCCCGTCACGGCCTCGATGGCGGCCTGGGTAGCCCGGAAAGAGTTCTGATCCGGCACGGGATGGCCGGCTTCATACACGGTTAACAGGGGTAATTCTCACTTGCTGTGGGCATACTTGGTCACGACAACGCCGGAATCAATCCGCTCCCCCAGCTGATCGGACGCCGCTTTGGCCATCTGCCAGGCGGCCTTGCCCGCGGCGATCAGGATCAGACGGCCCGGGCCGAAATCCGCCTGCTCCAGGGCGGCCCGCACCGCGTGATCCGGCAGGGCCGACGCGAGGGCGGCGCGCATGATGGTATCTGCGTCTTTGCGTAGGGACATAGCTTCTTTTCCTTTCCTGTAAAACGCTGCGGCGCCCCGGAGAGCGCCGCAGCCAAGCCGTTGAAGAGAATCAGACGAAGAGGGACAGGACGAACAGCACGATGATGACGCTGATGCCCATGACGGCGGTCATGCCGGTCTGGCAGCGGTAGGCCTGCTCGGTCTTCATATCGGAGAACTGGGAAACCACCCAGAAGTAGGAGTCGTTGGCATGGGAAGCCACCATGGAACCGGCGCCGATGGCCAGCACGATGATGACCTTGGCCAGCGGAGACGTAAAGCCCATGCTTTCCATCAGGGGGGCCATCATGCTGGCGGTGGTGATCATCGCCACGGTGGACGCGCCCATGGCCAGCTTCAGGATCATGGCGATAATGAAGGGGATGAACACGCCGATGCCGGTGCTGACCAGGCCGCCCACGGAATCAGCGATAGGCATGCACTTGAGGATGGCGCCGAAAGAGGAACCCGCGCCGGTAATGGCCAGGATGGCCGCGGAATCAACAACGCCCTTGGACACCCAATCCAGAGTGTTCTTCTTTTCTTCCTTGGGAATCAGGTGAATGGCCAGGAACACGCCCAGCACCAGCGCCACTACGGGATTACCGATGAACATGAACAGCTGATAAATGACGCCTTCACCGAAGGGCTTGGAGGGGAAATCCGTCACGGAGGCAAGACCGATCAGAATGATGGGCGCCAGGATGGGCGCGAAGGAGGCCAGGGTACCGGGCAGTTTGCCATACTTCGCCTTCAGCTCATCCAGGGTATATTCGGAGTTGGCGGGGATATTGATCTTGCTGGCTACCAACTTGGCATACAGGATGGCCACGATGGTAGCGGGAATGGAAACCAGCAGGCCCACCAGGATGGTCAGGCCCAGGTCGGCCCCCAGGGTACCGGCCATGGCGATGGGGCCTGGGGTGGGAGGCACCAGGCAGTGGGTGGCGTACAGGCCGCCGGAAAGGGCGGTGCCCATCACGGCCAGGGAGATATTGCTCTGTTCCGCCAGTGCGCGGCTGATGGGGCTGAGCACCACGAAGCCGGAATCGCAGAAAACCGGGATGCCGGTGACGTAGCCCATGGCGCCCATGGCGACCACGGAATTCTTCTTACCCACCAGATTCAGGATGGCGTTAGCCATAGTCAGGGCGGCGCCGGTCTTTTCCAGGATGGTACCGATGATCGTGCCGCACAGGATCACAATACCGATGCTGGTCATGATGCTGCCGAAGCCGTTCTTGACCTCATTGACAACCCTGGTAGGAGTCAGACCGGAATTCGGGTCCACCAGGCCCCAGAACAGGCCCACCAGAAGAGCAATCACGATCATGACGATGAAGGGATGCATCTTCAGCTTGGAGATTGCCAGCACCATCAGAACCACGGCAACGATGATTGTGGCAAAAAGCAGGAATGTTTGCATACCAGATACCTCCTTTTATTTTCAAGGCTTTGTCAGCCTTAAATTCCTTTCCTGGCGCATCAAAAGCATACGGATCAGATATTCCTGATAAAACGGGGGCAGATCGTTGATCCCCAGGGCGTCCAGCGCCCGCCTGACCCGATACTGCAGAGTGTTTTTGTGAATGAACAGGCGCTGCGACGCCTGGGTCACGCTGCGGCCGCATTCATAATAGCAGCGCACGCTTTCCAGCACCGTCTCCCGCTCTCCCTCCGAAATCATGGCGCAGAACCGGTCGTACAGCCCGTTCAGATAATTCGCTTCCTTGACGGCGCTGCTGGCCAGCAGATAGCGGCAGCGATCCCGGTCCTGGCTCATATCGTTCCACGCGTCGTCGCCCGCCTGATCCAGCAGGGCGGCCTGCATGCAGGAATCCCGGAAATCCCAAAGCGTATCGCAGGGCGTGCCCAGGGACACCCGATATCCCCATTCCGTCAGAGGCCTGAAGGCTTCCGTCGTTTTGCCCGTTCCTGCGCTGGAGAGGATCACCATGGTGTCGTCCACGATGCCCCAGATATCCGTTTCCGGGTTCAGCAGCCGCTTTTCCTCCAGCCTGCGAGTCAGGGCATCGACCTGCTCCGGCAGCCTCAAGCCCTCTTTCGCAGAGATCAGGATCACCTGGGCCGGAAATATGGGATGGATGTGCAGCCTTTCCAACAGCCCCCGCACGGTGGACAGGTCCGTTTTCTCGACGGAGAGCAGCATGGAAAGCAATTGGGAGCGCAGGGAGCTTTCCGACAGCATGGGCCGAAGCATGGCTTCCAGCTGATAATACTTGGCGGCGTATACCTCCAGCAGGTGGGCCATATCCCGGATTTCCTCCGGGTCGCCGTACATCCCCACGACACCGATGATGGTCCCGTCCACCCGGATGGGCATATTGATGCCCTGCTTGGCCCCGGCGTAGGCGGACAATTGATCCTGCCGGATGCTCACCACCCGGCCTGTCTGCACGGCCTCCCGTGCACCCTGGTGATAGGAGCCGATGCGCTCCTTTTCCGTGGAGGCCACGATGATGCCGTCCGTATTCATCACGTTGATGGTGCGTCCGCTCACCAGCGCGGAGGTGATCTCCACCAGGTCTTTGGCAAGTTCTTCCAAGAGCATAGGCTTTTCCCTCAGTCAAACACAGTATCGCCCACGCCCAGCCAGCAGGAAGTGATGTCCGTATGCTGCTGCAGGATGCGGCAGGCCTCGTCCCCGGAGCAATGGCTCAGTCCCAGCACGGACACCCCGGTTTCCTTCAGAATCCGGATCGTTTTTTCAACCCGGTCGGCATCCGCCTCCGTCAGGTGGGTGCCGCCGTATACGGCGCGCACGGGCAGGCCCAGGGTCTGGGATACATGGGTGACGATATTGAGGATGCCGGGATGGGAGCAGCCCACCAGCACGGTGAGGCCTTCCCCGCCGCGAAGCGCCAGGCAGACCTCGTCGCAGAAATCATCCGGAATGAAACCGTCTTCCCTCCTGCGCACGAACCGCCGGGGAATCGTTTCAAATCCATATACCCTGGGAAAGCCGGAAACGACCCACACCCCCGGAAAGATTTCCTCCGTACCCTGGACAACCTGATGGCGAATGCCGTGGGCCTTCAAAAAATCCTCGCCGAACCCGGCGGACAGATCGGTATATTTCGCTTCTGCCGATGCGTATTTGGGCTCGAAAAAGCACGGGCCGGTATAAAGCCTTTCGCTTCCGAGACCCCGCTCGATCAGATCCCGGTATCCGGCGGCGTGATCATAATGGCTGTGGCTGAGGATCACCGCGTCCAGACGGTCCAGGCGGATGCCCAGCCGGCGGGCGTTTTCGATGGAGTGGGCACTGGCGCCGCAGTCAAAGAGCATCCGGCGGTCCCCATACGCAACGGCGTAGGATAAACCGTGCTCGGCAACAAGCCCTTTATGCTCCGAATTCCGATTATCCATCAGCGCTGTGATGCGTAACATACTCGTCTCTGCCTCCTCTCCCGTGAAACGAATCATATTGTGATAAATTTTCGCTTTTCTTCTCTTTATTTACATTATACCGTGATCCAGTTCAAATTGAAACTTCTTTTTTATGTGACGCGTAACGAAATAAAAGCCCGTCACAAATCAATTTTGGGTTCTGGACCAAAAAGCAGACCGCGGCTTGCTTTTTGTGCATGAGCCCAATATAATGACCCCATCAGAACAGGAGGGAATGCTATGCTGTTCGCCTTCAAAAGAAGTAAAATCGCCTTTGCCGGAGTGCTGACGCTTACCGCCGTCATCATCGCGCTGCTTTGGGTGCGTGATCAGGGAAGGGCCCTGTATATCCCCTTGGTGGCTTCCCTGCTTCTGGCGGGGCTGGGGGTGCTGGCGGCGCTGCTGCTGGGCAATATCCTGGCCAATATGGAAACCACCCGGTATCTGGGTTATCTGCATATGGAGCTGGACCCCGAAAAGTTTCTGAAGGCCTACCGGAACGTGCCCGCCAAACTAAAGGCAAGCAGCCGCAGCGCTGCCGTCGCCCGCAGCTATCTGGCCGACGGATACTGGGCCAACGGGCAGTTCAGGGAAGCCCTGGACGCCCTGAGCCCCATGCCCGACAGCAGGGACGCGGCGCTGTACGGCCTGTTTGCCGAAAAAAGGTGCGCCGTTCTCCAGGCCATGGGAGATACGGAGGGGGCGGAGGCAGCCCTTGCCCAGCTGCAGCAGGCAGCGGAGAGCAGCCGGGCCTCGAAGCCGGAGCTTTCCAAAAACCTGCATGAAAACCTGGCGCTGTACCGCCAGCAGCAAAACGCTCTGACCCGTCAGGAGGTGGACCGGGCCGCCCTGAGCCGGGCCTTCAAGCAGGCGCAGTATAATCTGCGGCGGCTGGAAATCGCCCGGATCTTTCAGCTGAACGAGGCGCTCAATCAGGTGCCCGCTCCTAAAACCACCCGGGAATACCTGGAAAAGCACAGCGGCAAAACCTTCTTTTCCCGCTTGCGCTGATCTGCCCGAAGCGAACAGGCTGCTGAAGCAGCGCGGGGAACGCGAGCCTGCCGGTCTCTCCGTGCCGCCGGAATCCCGGACTTTCTCCCTCGCGCGAAGGCTTTTTGCGTTTTGGAAAAATAACCGACCGTATTTTTCCGACCTGCACCTGTATTTTCACAGCGCACTCCCGTATGCTGTACACGTACCGAATGACCGGTACATGCAAAGCAAACGAAACGGAGGAACATGACAATGCTGCGCCTGCTTGGTATTCTGGCTCTGGGAAACCTGCTTTTCGGTGACAACCGTCATCGCCGCAGCGGCAGTTTCCTCGGCAGCCTCTTGATCCTGCCCGCGCTGATGTTCGGCGGCTGGATTGCGATCGCTGTTGTGGGGGGAGTTCTCGGTCTTGTCGGTTCCCTGATCGGTGGAATCTTCTCCGGGCTGGCCTCTCTTGCTTCCGGTGCGTTCTCCCTCGGCGGCGTTGTGATCGGTATTGTAATCGGCCTTTCTTTGTACTTCGGAATGAGCAAGAGAAATACAGCCCGGGAAGAAGCATGCAGCAGCACCGTGGACGGAGAAGCGGTCGAAACTGAGATTGTCGAACCGCAGTATCGTCAGATGAACAACTGATACGGCAGCCGGCCTCGCTGGTCATCATAGAAACGGGAACAGGCTTTCATCACGGCACAGCTTGAATCATGTCAGGCTGTGCCGTTTTCAATATCATCCCCGCAGAAAATTCTTCGGCCGTCCTGAAAGATTTTCTTCGCAAGTCCCTTGACATGTTAGCCGTGGCTAATTATAATATGCCCTGTTAGATATGGCTAACGCCTTTCCAACAAAGTTTTATTCTGATGATGGAGATTACAGCATGATACCATTAAACTGCGCGGATCCAAATGAAGAATCGGTGATCCGGAAGATCGGCGGAAGCCCTGAAGTCCGAAAGCATCTGGAAAACCTGGGGTTTGTTGTGGGTGGAACGGCAACCGTCCTCACTTCCCTGAACGGAAATGTGATTGTAAAGGTCAAGGAGTCCCGCGTGGCCATTAATGAAGAGATGGCCCGCAAGATCATGATATGAGGAGGTACGGTTATGAACAATTTGCGGGAAGTGCCGGTCGGAGGCCGGGCGAAGGTGGTCAGAATCCACGGTGAAGGCGCGGTCAGGCGCAGGATCATGGATATGGGCATCACCAAAGGGGTGGAGATTTCTGTACGGAAAGTCGCTCCCCTGGGGGATCCCATCGAGATCACGGTGCGCGGGTATGAGCTTTCCCTGCGCAAGGCCGATGCGGAAAGCATCGAAGTGGAATAATTTTTTTATGCACATGTTAGCCTAGGCTAATAATTCTTATGAAGCAGGAGGATCCCTACGATGGATATTCGCATCGCCCTGGCAGGCAACCCCAACAGCGGTAACACGACGCTTTTCAATACCCTGACCGGTTCCAACCAGTTCGTGGGCAACTGGCCCGGCGTGACCGTGGAAAAGAAGGAAGGCAGGCTTCGGAAGCATGACGGCGTGATCATCACCGACCTGCCGGGGATTTACAGCCTTTCTCCTTATACCCTGGAAGAAGTCGTCGCCCGGAACTATCTGATCGGTGAGCGCCCCGACGCCATTCTGAACATCATCGACGGCACCAACCTGGAGCGGAATCTGTATCTCACCACCCAGCTGGCCGAGCTGGGAATTCCCCTCGTGGTCGCCATCAATATGATGGACGTGGTCAAGAAAAACGGCGATAAGCTGAATACCGCCGAGCTTTCCAGGCTGCTGGGCTGCAAGGTCGTAGAGATTTCCGCACTGAAAGGGACAGGCGTGATGGAAGCCGCGGAAGCGGCGATTCAGGCAACCCGGGACGGAAAGACCATTCCGCGGCACACCTTCTCCGGCTGTGTGGAGCACGCCCTGGCTCATATTGAAGAGGCCACCGTGCATCATCTGCCGGAAGAGCAGCAGCGATGGTATGCAATCAAGGTATTTGAACGGGACGAAAAAGTGCTGGAGCAGCTTCAGATTCCGGCTGATACGATGAAGCATATCGAGGCTGACATCGCCACCGCGGAAAAAGAGCTGGATGACGACGCGGAAAGCATTATCACCCAGGAGCGGTATGTCTACATCGCGCAGGTCATCAAATCCTGCTATCATAAGCACAGCGCAGGCTCCTTAAGCGTATCGGATAAGATTGACAAGGTGGTCACCAACCGCTGGCTGGGTCTTCCCATCTTCGCGCTGATCATGTTCGCGGTGTACTGGATTGCCATGATCGGCGTCGGGGCCCCCGCCACCGACTGGGCGAACGACGGGCTCTTCGGTGACGGTTATCATCTGTTCGGCAACGGCACGGCTCAGTATGAGGAAGCGGCCGAGCGCTACGGCGACACGGATCAGATCATTCAGGCCTTTGCGGATCAGTACGGCGTTGCGCTTGATGCCGAAAACCCGGAAGAATCCCTGAATGCCCTGCTGGCCGCGACCCCTGACGATGCCGATGCGACTTACGTCACCCAGGATGAGGAAACCCTGGAAACGGAAGAGCATCCGCATACCGGCAAGGCGGACCTGCAGGCGGCTGTGGACGAGTTCCTGAGCACCGAGGAAGGTTATAAACCCGATGTCGGCGCACCGGATCCCGCGGCTTACGGCACCTGGGTACCCGGCATCCCCGTACTGGTGGAGCAGGGACTGGATTCAATCAATACCGCGCCCTGGCTGAAAGGCCTGATCCTGGATGGCATCGTGGCCGGTGTCGGCGCAGTGCTGGGTTTTGTTCCGCAGATGCTGGTGCTGTTCCTCCTGCTGGCCTTCCTGGAAGCCTGCGGATACATGGCCCGTATCGCGTTCATTCTCGACCGTATCTTCCGCAGGTTCGGCCTTTCCGGTAAATCCTTCATCCCCATGCTGATCGGCATGGGCTGCGGCGTACCCGGCATCATGGCCTCCCGTACCATTGAGAATGAGCGGGACCGGCGGATGACCATCATGACCACCACCTTCATTCCCTGCAGCGCGAAGGTACCCTTTATCTCCATGATCGCGGGCGCCATCTTCCATAAATCGGCCTGGGTCGCTACCAGCGCGTACTTCATCGGCATGGCGGCAATCATTATCAGCGGCATCATGCTGAAGAAAACCAAACGGTTTGCCGGTGATCCCGCTCCTTTCGTCATGGAACTGCCCGCCTATCACTGGCCCACCGTCGGCAATGTGCTCCGCTCCATGTGGGAACGCGGCTGGAGCTTTATCCGGAAGGCCGGTACCATCATCCTGCTCTCCACGATCCTGGTATGGTTCCTGAGCCGTTTCGGCGTCGTGCAGGGCACGTTCCGGATGCTGGAGGAGGAAGAGCTGGAGCTCTCCATCCTGGCCGGATTCGGCAAGCTCATCGCCTGGATCTTCAAGCCCCTGGGCTTTGGCACCTGGCAGGCGGCCGTGGCTTCCATCACCGGCCTGATCGCCAAGGAGAACATCGTCGGCACCATGGGCATCCTGTACGGGGGCACCGAAGCCTATGCCACCCTGGCGGCCACCTTCACCGGGATTGCCGCCTATGCGTTCCTGGTGTTTAACCTGCTGTGCGCTCCCTGCTTTGCCGCCATCGGCGCCATCAAACGCGAGATGAACAACGCGGGGTGGACCTGGTTCGCCATCGCTTATCAGTGCGGCTTCGCCTATGCCGTTTCCCTGATGATCTATCAGTTCGGTCTGCTCTTCACCGGCAGCGTAAGCATTCCCGGCCTGATCGCGGCCCTCGCGGTGCTTGGCGGAATGATTTACATGCTGTTCTTCAAAAAATACCAGGAGGCCGCAAGACTGACCAGAAAGGTGTAAAAGGATGCTGCAGACAATCGTGAATCATGCCGGGACGATCATCGTCACGCTTATCCTGATCGGGATCATTTCCGCTGCGGTCGTCACCCTGATCAGGGACAAAAAACAGGGCAGATCGACCTGCGGCAGCAACTGTGGCTGCTGCCCCATGGCCGGTTCCTGCCATAAGCAATCGTAAATCGCAGGGCAGGCGCTCCGGCATGGTTTGCCGCCTTTCCAGGCAGGCCGGAAGCACAGCCGCCGGCAGCGCGCCGCAGCCATGCTTCCCATGGAACGGGAGAGCTTCTCCCCTGCGCCGCGCAAAAAAAGGGCAGCGGCCCCTGCAGGCCGCTGCCCCGAAAGATCGGATTATGCCTTGGATTTTTTGTTGAAGCTGGCCAGAATCGCCGTGATGATCGCTGCGACATTGACGCCGGCCAGGGTGTAGTTCATGCCGGCCAGTTCCGGCAGACCCACCATCTTGATGCCGTTCATGGCCTCAGCGATGTTCCAGATCCCGTCGGAGAAAACGGTCATGCACACATAGGTCAGCGCCACGGCGCCGATAATGGAGGTGAAATCCGTCCAGGGCTTTTCGCCCAGCAGGGCCAGTCCTTCGCAGACGATGGCCAGCGCCAGCGCCGCGTAAACCAAAGGCTGCACCTGCCCGCCCCTGGAGCCGTAGACCAGCAGCAGAATGAGCGTCACGAGAGCGAGAACACAGGTGATGGCCGCAAAATAGAAGCCGATGCTCTTTTTCTTCATGTTCTTTTCCTCCCTCAGTTTTCCTTCTTCTTGCCCGTCAGCTTGGAAACAACCAGCATGCACAGGCTCAGGGCAGCCAGCACGCCGGAAGCGATCTGCGCGGCGTTAATGGCGGTTGCCCACCAGGGGGTGATGTGCTCGATCACGGCGGTGGAGCTGTATCCGTTGGTGATGACGGAGCGGCTGATGGCGTATTCCCAGCTGACGGCCGCTTCCTTGAGCAGGTTCAGCAGATGTCCGTCATCCGTTTCCCGGGCCTTGTTCAGCACCCAGTTGCCGTGGCCGGCCACGCCGTCCAGGCACCATTCCTGCGTGCCGGCGGCCAGCACTTCCGCCGCGTGGTACTTGAAGCCGCCGTCGGTGTATTCGCCGAAGCAGGGAGCGGCGTCGGTGTCGATGGCGCCTTGCCAGCCCCATTCGTTGCGCAGCACCTGGGTGTTCAGCGCGTAGCTGGAGGAGTTCCATTTCAGGGCCAGGCGGGAGAAGGACTGCATGATGCCGCCGGCCTTGGCCTTGCGCACGGAGCCCTCAAAGGCCCGCAGGTTGCCTTCCCGGAAAGCCTGTTCGTTGAAGAAGCAGGCCACGCCTTCCCGATAGAATTCCTGGTCGTTGCCGACGAAGTGCTTAGGCGCGGCGTGAGAGCCGGTCTTTTCCATGGCTTCCACTTCCACGGCGCCCGCCAGGTAGTTCATGGTGGGGCATTCGGACATATACTCGAAGCTGCGGCCGCCGAAGGGGGTGCGGTGCAGGTCGTTGCCCAGGTTGTAGTTGATCATGAACTTGCTCCACATGCCGTCCTCGCCCATCATGGTGCCGCGGTTGGCGATGATGTCGTAGTTAAAGGTGCCGGTCATGATGGGATTGGAGCAGTAGCGGGTGGTGGGCACGGTGATTTCTTCCTCGCCCACCTTCAGGGGGATGGGATAGTTGCCGCCCACGGAGTCGCAGCCGTCGCCCACGCCGAAGGAGGGGCTCAGCTCGCCCACGGCCGGGCAGGAGAAGCTCTCCGCGGTGGCATTGGGCAGGTCTTCCACCTTCAGCTGATAGATGAACTTATCCCAGGTTTCGGTGTCGGAGAGGGGGATATCCTTCATGGAGGCCAGATTCAGGCCGCTGTCCACGCCGAATTTGGAGGCAATTTCGTTGAAGCTGGGGGCGTCCTCGGGCTTTTCATACCATTCGCCGTCCAGCACGTCCATCATCTCCTGGGTCGCGCTGACGGTGGTCTGGCTCACCGGGAAAGTGCCGGCCCAGTCGCTGCGGCTCAGATAGGTGCCGGCGCCGGGAACCCAGTAATTCAGATCGCAGTCCGCGAACTGGTTGCTCACGGCCACACCGTTTTCACCGTAGCGGTACTTTTCTTCGTTGAAATTTTCGCTCCACTTGTAGCTCTTGGCGGCCGCGCCGTCGGCAGTCATGCCGTTGGCGGCGGTGTAGCCCTGGGCGGCCAGCACGTTGTTCAGCGCGTCATGCACGTCGTCGCCGATGGCCAGGTAGTAATCGCCGCCGGAGAGGATATAGCCGCCCTCGCCGCCATTGGCCGTCATGTCATAGCTGGCCAGCAGATACTTGTCGATGGTCACGGTCACGGTTTCGGAAGCGCCGGGCTGAAGCAGCTGGGTCTTGCCGAATCCCACGATGGCGATGGCGGATTTTTCCACCTTGTGTTCCTTTTCGTAGGCGTCATAGGGCGTCTGGGCATACACCTGCACCACGCTCTTGCCGGGCACGGTGCCGGTGTTCTTGACCGTCGCCTTGACGGTGATTTCATCGTCGCCCACGGTCACGCTGTCCAGGGTCTGTTCGAAGGCGGTGTAGGAAAGGCCGAAGCCGAAGGGATACTGCACCTCGTCGGCGTAGTTCCAGCTTGCCGCGCCCTTCAGCGCGCCCACGTTGGAGGTCGCGTTGCCCTGGCCCATCACGGCGTCCGCGTAGCGGGTTTCATAATAGCGGTAGCCGATGTAGATGCTTTCAGCCTGGAAGGACATGTATTCAGCCTGCTCGTCCTGGCCGATGGTGGCGTTGATTTCGTCCGCGTTGGCAAACTTGGGCGTATCGGTGCCGGAGTTCACCACGGAGGGCGCGGACAGGGAATTGGTGGCATAGGTGTCCACCAGCTTGCCGGAGGGGTTTACCACACCCTTGAGGATCTCCGCCACGCCGGTGAATCCCTGGTGTCCGGGATAGCCGATGAACAGGATGGCGTCCGCATATTCCTTAATTTCATGCACTTCCATCTGGTTGGGGCTGTTCAGCAGCACCACCACCTTGCCGAAGTTGGCGCGCACCAGCTCCAGCAGGTCCCGTTCGTTCTTGTGCAGGGCCAGGGAACTGATGGGCTCCGTGGAGCCGCCCTCATCATCCTTGTCCTGCATGTTCAGGTCGGTGCCTTCGGCGCCTTCCCGGGTGAATACCACGATGGCGGCGTCGTTATAGTCGGCGAAGCTGTCGGTATACTGCTCGTAGAAGGCCCGGTTCTCCTCCGTGCCGGCGGCGGAGCCGCTGACCTGGATGGAAGATCCTCCCCAGGGGGTGGTGCTCAGCACGCCGCGAGCAGCGGTGCCGGACAGCAGGCCGTTCCACAGGGTTTCATTCACCTGGAAGCCCTGGGCCTCCAGCGCGGTTTTCAGATCGATGGCGTTGATGGCGCCGGTCTTGACCTTGGTCCCCGCGGAAGAAGCCTGATAGGCGGGGTCCACCGCGCCATGGCCGAACACGGAGATTTTGGTCGCGTCCGTCAGGGGCAGCACGCTGTTTTCATTCATCAGCAGCGCCGCGCCTTCCCGCATTTCGTTCACGTTCTGCTCCAGCGCCGCGGCGATGGCTTTGGCCTGGGCTTCCGGATCGTCGAAGGCGCCGAACTGGCTCTTGTAATAGGTGGTGTCAGCAGGGGCCTCGCCCTTTTCCACCACGCGGGCGGTGTTGATGCCCAGCGTGCTGTTAATGTAGCTGGCATTGGCGGTAGCCAGCGTGTTGCCGATCAGCGCGATCACCAGAACGACCGCGAAAATCGACGTGAGGCCGGCCCACAGTTTGGAATTTTTCAAGGCTGTCTCCTCCCTTTTTTCTCGGGCTGTTCGCCCTTTCATGTCATAATCAGTATAAATGATACCAGATTGGCACGGAAAGGCCTGCTTCGTAACTGGTCGTTTTTTTAACGCAGGTGGCGGAAGAAGCAGCGTATAAAAAAAGAGCCGGTCCTTTACTTCACACGGACCGGCTTCGAACTCGTCCCTGGCAGGAGGATGTCCAGCGAGAAAATCCCATCCTCCCAGCTGGTGGTCAGCGCGCCTCCGTACTTTTCGCACAGATACCGCATGCTGCGCATCCCAAAGCCGTGGTAGGCCCTGTCGGGCTTGCTGGTAACAGGCAGGCCGTCCATGAACAGCGGTTCCTTTGGGCAGGGGTTTTCGATATGGATGGTGAACAGGTTCCCCTTCGGCGCGGCATACAGGGTAATGATCCGCCGTGCTTCGTCCTGCTCCCGGCCGGCCGCCTCAATGGCGTTGTCCAGGGCGTTGCCCAGCAGGGAATACAGATCCTCCACCTTCAGAAAGGCCAGGCCGCTTCCGTCCACGATGCTGCGGATGGTGATGTGGCTTTTTTCGGCCAGCAGGCTCTTTTCCGCCAGGATGATGTCCACGTCCCGGTTGCCGGACTTGGGAAAGCTGTCGTAAATCATCACGGCGTTTTCCAGCTCGGCAATGCTCTTTTCCTGCTCCTCGCTGCTCATGTTCCGCAGCGCGGCGATCTGATGCCGCAGATCGTGGCATTTCCGGTTGATGACGTCGATAGTATCCCGGCTGATTTCATGCTGCTCCTGCTCCTGTCTCAGCAACCCTTCCATGATCATCTGTTCCCGTTCCGCCTTTCGGATGCGGAAAACATCCAGCAGAATCACCAGTAGCAGCACGCAGGAGAAGCAGTCAAAGAGCTCTATCCCCACTGTGTCGGTTTCCAGGGAGGTGGACCAGTAACTCAGCACATAGATGATCAGCGAGGAGAGGAGGGCAAAGGCGATCAGATAGCCGTTCTGGAAGTCCGCCGTTTCGCTGCCCCGGAACCGATCCCGAAGGAAGCGCCTCACCAGCAGACAGGCAACGGCCATATAAACAATCAGAAAGCACTGCCCCGCGGCAAAGGGCAGGGCCAGTACCATCTCCGTCACGCGGAACAGGCAGTGCACGATATGCTGCACGGTGTGGGCCACGCAGCAGTAAAACACGATCTGCCTCAGGTTCATCCGGAAGCAGAATCCGATCAGCAGCCCGGACAGGATGAGCATGATCAGAAAGCCGAAGGTAAACCAGCCTACCGTGAAAAGCGGGGAAAAGAAGCCGTCGGGAATCACCGCGGGCAAGGCGCAGTAGACCGCCGCCGACGGAATCAGCCGCAGCCAGAAATGCTTTTTCCGCTGCAGGCGCGCGCAAAGCAGCAGCTCAATCATCAGAATTTGAAGATGAAAGAAATTGATGAACCACATGTCAGCCCAAACCTCCCCCCAGCAGCGCAGCCATTTTTTCCAGGCACTCCTTTCTTCGCCTTCTTGAAACCGGAATGCGCGCGCCGCTGACGATCATGGAATCCTCCGTCAGGGAATCCACATGATCGCAGTTCACCAGATGGCTGGGCGTAACCCGGAGAAAGCGCCGGAAGCGCCCGTCCGCTTCCAGATCGGACAGCCTGCCGTAGGCCTCGTACTGACCGGTTCGGGTATGATAGATCAGCATGTGGTTGTAGACCTCCACAAAGGTCAGATCCCGCACGGCCAGTTTGTTCACGGAGGTTTTGCTGGTGATGAGCACCGCGGCTTCCGTCTGCTTCCCCAGGATGCGCAGAATCCGGTCCAGCTTCATATAAAACTCGGCATATCCCACGGGCTTCAGAATAAAATCAAACGCGCCTACCTCATAGCCCCGAATGGCGTATTGGGCCATGCTGGTCACGAAGCAGAGCAGCACGTTTTCATCCATTTCCCGCAGCCGTCTCGCGCATTCCATTCCGTCCATCAGCGGCATCATGATGTCCATGAACACCACGTCGTACTCCCCGCGGTACTTCTCCAGAAAATCCACGGGATTGGCAAAGGCTGCGGCGGATATTTCCAGATGTTTTTCCGATGCGTACATGGTACAGAAGTGAATGATTCTCTGCGAGGCCTCCGCTTCATCCTCTACGATGGCGATTTTCAGCATTGAAAGCTCCTTGCGGTCCTGTTCCTGGCGTGCTTTGCCTTATTGATCGATTATGCTTCCCCGGTATTTAGAAGGCACGGGCTGTTCCAACCTGTTATATATTCTCCGCTCATGGCAGAAAATCCTGTAAGCGGACGCTTGACCGGGAACCGTCTTCCTGTCAGCGGAGAGCGGACGGGAACCCCGAAGGAACACGGTACCCATGCCTGAACGGATCGAACGTCAGCGCACTCAGTCTGAAAAGATCATGCTTTCACAGCCTGCTGGCGTATTTCCTGTTTGCCCGTCCGAACCAGATCAGGCACAGCGCCACCTGCAGCAAGGTGGAACAGGGCGTAGCCAGTCCGATATGAAACATGGAAACAGGGATCTGCCGACTCATGAAAAAAGCCACCGGAATACGAACCAGGAATGCCCCCACAATCCCCTGGATCATGACGAAGCGCGTCATGCCCAGACCGTTGAAAAAGCCGATGAAGCAGAACAGGAAACAGGTCAGCAGGCAGTCTATCGCGTATGCCTTCAGATAGTCCGCGGAAGCATAAATCACATCCGGATCGTTGGCAAAGATGCCTGACAGCAGATCGCCCCGCCAGAAGGTTATGATAAACATGACAACGGCCAGCGCCGTTGAAACCGCAATGGCATAGGCCAGCGCTTTTCGCGCCCTGTCGTATTTCCCCGCGCCGATATTCTGCGCGACGAAAGCCGCCATGGCCTGCATAAAGGCCGCGGGAATCAGCATAATGAATCCGCACACCTTTTCCGCGACGCCGATCCCGGCGGAGGCGATCAGGCCAAGGCCGTTCACGATGGCCAGCAGCACCAGGAAGGAAATTCCCACCAGAAAATCCTGCAGCGCAATCGGAATGCCCAGGGCGGCCACCTTCCGAATAATCCTGCCGTCAAAGCGCAGATCTGACCGCTGAACCTGAAAAGGAAGCCCCTTTTTGCGCAGAATCAGCAGCGAAACGGCGACGCTGATCAATTGCGCCGCAACGGTTGCGGCGGCGGCTCCGGCGGCACCCATATGGAAGACCGCCACCAGGAGCAGGTCCCCGGCAATATTGCATACGCACGCGATCGCCACCGTCATCAGGGGCGTCTTCGAATCCCCGATGCCCCGGAAGATGCTTCCGATCAGATTGTAAGCAATAATAAAAAGGGAGCCTAGCCCGCAGATGCGAATATACGATGCGGTCTCGGAAAAGGCCTCCTCCGGCGCGTTCATGATGGTGCTGAGCTGCCTGCTGAGCAGGGGGATCAAAAGTGTAAACGCGCCGGCAATCACGCCGAACAGGCAGATGCTGCTTCCGATGACCTTCCCGCCTTCTCTTCCGCGTCCTTCTCCGATTCGCTGTCCGAGAAGAATGGTCGTTCCCATGGCAAAGCTGATCACAAGATTCGTGATGGTCATCATGATCTGGGATCCCGTCGATACAGCGGACACGTCGACCGGCTGAGCAAACTGGCCGACAATCAGCAGATCCACAGCTCCGTACATCGCCTGCAGAAACATGGCCAAAAACACAGGCACCATGAATCGAATCAGTGGAGAAAGAATTTTCCCTTCCGTAAAGCGGTTTTCCTGTTTCATGCGTCCTCCATGAAAAACAACCGGACAGGATACCGGGCGTTTCAGCCCGACATCTTATCCGGTTGATCATTTCTTCTGAATAATCCACCCTCCGATGAACAGATGCTATTCTAACATTTCTTTCCCAAAAGTCAATCAGACTTAACCAAGTCCGAAAGATATCTGACGACAGCATGAGGGTCCCAAGAAGCCAAATCGGGCAGGCGTCATAATATTTACGTTTAGGCAGACGCTTCAACGATTATCTTTTGCCTGTAAGAGCCAATCTGGTTTTGCTTCTCGGGGCAGCTCCAAAGTCGTCTGTCGCATCCGCCGCAGCGGGAGCCTGTTTTTAGGCCAGATACGGGCAGCCTGCTGTATTGGTTCATTCTGCCGTTCAGACCTTTGGTCAGCGCCGACGAAGAAAAAAAAGCAGTCCCGGGTGGTTGCCCGGGAACGCTTTTTGACAATGCGCTGAAATCACATGGTAATCTCTTTTTTGCCGCTGATTTTGAAGAACAGCGCCAGGGCGATCATGGTGGAGAAGGTCAGGATGGCGGATATGGCGGAAGCCACGCCGTCATTGCCCCGGATGACCTGGCTGTATATTTCCAGCGTCATCGTTTTGGTGGAGGGATTATAAAGGATGATGGAGGTGGACAGCTCGGTGATGATCATGATCCAGCTGAGGATGGCGCCGGAGATCACGCCCGGCATCATCATGGGCGTCGTCACCTGGAAGAAGGTTTTCGCGTTGCTTGTGCCCAGGCTGATGGCGGCTTCCTCAATGGAGGGCGGAATATTGCGCAGGATGGCCGCGGAGGAGCGGATGGTATACGGCAGACGGCGGATGACGTAGCTGAGAATCATGATGAACATGCCTCCGGAGAGCAGCAGGGGCCGCTTGTTGAAGGCAGTCAGGAGGGCGATGCCCAGGATGGAGCCGGCCACCGTTTCCGGGAACATGCTCATCACGTCCACCGAGGCGTTGAAAACATTCCTGCGGCGCACCACCAGATAAGCGATCATGCAGGCGAACACCACGATGCACACGATGGCGATGGTGGACATGAGATAGGTCATCCAGATGGAGCGGCTCACGCTTTCAAAGGCTTCCGCATAGCTTTTCAGCGAAAAGCCTGGGGCGAACATGCGTCCGTTGGTATTGCGGAAGGAGTTGAAAATGACCAGGCACTGGGGCATGATGGCGATGCCCACCATCACATAGCAGTAGAGATGCGCCAGCACGTTCCGCACGCCTTTGCCCTGATGGGCTTCCACCGGGTGCAGGGCGCTGATGGAGAAGATTTTCCGGTTGGAAATGTACTTCTGCAGCAGGAACACGCTGGTGGTAATGATAATGGCGATGATGGAGATGGCGGCGGCCAGGTTTTCGGAACCGCCCAGTTCGCTGAAAAATTCCTTGTACACCAGCACGGGCAGGGTGATGTAGTTTTCGCCGATGAGCATGGGCGTACCGTAATCTGCAAAGGCCCGCATGAACACCAGCAGCGCGCCGGCCAGCAGCGTGGGCAGCATCAGGGGCAGCACGACCTTGAACACCTTCTTCAGTCCCGAGCAGCCCAGGCTTTCACAGGCCTCGATCAGGCTGTTGTCCATGCTCTTGAACGCGCCGGAAATGAACATGAACACCAGGCTGTAAAGCTGGAAGCTCATCACGATCACGCAGCCCTTGAAGCCGTAGATATCTCCGATATTGATGCCGATGCTGGCCAGCAGGTTGGTCACGACCCCGTTGCGTCCGCAAAGCTGGATCCAGGCGTAGGCCCCGATGAAGGGGGCGGACATGGACGACACCAGGATCAGGATCTGCAGCAAGCCGGCACCTTTGATCTTCATCGTGGACATGATATAGGCCATGGGCGTGGCGATGAGCACGGACACCAGGGTGACCACCGTGGAGATCAGCAGGGAATGCCAGATGGCGTTGCTGTAATAGGCGCGGCTGAAGATTTTTTCGTACATTTCAAAGGACAGATGCCCTTCGCTGTTGATCAGCGCCTGCCGCAGCAGCATGTACAGCGGATACATCAGGAACACCAGGTAGAAGATGATGGCCAGCACCGTGACCATGGGCCACACGTCGTGGGAAATGAGCAGCCACGCGCCTGCCACGAGCATGACCAGCCCCGCGATCAGGGCGGGATAGCGCAGGGGCATGATCACCCGGTCAAACCCCGTGACATTCGCCAGCTGTTCGTTCAGCGTCTGCTTGGCTCTGCCGGCAGCGTTCAGGTTGCGGCCGTTATAGTCCGCATCGGTGAGCGGCTCCACTTCCCTTTTGCCGATGGCGTATTCAACGAATTCCCCCTCGGAAAGCTTCACCTTCCGCGCATAGTAATCCGCCTGGCTGCGTCCCATCAGGCCGAGGGCGCCCGCGACGATGCCAAGCACCAGCAGCGCGACGCCCAGGAGCATGATGCCCGTTTTCCGGGGCCGTATCACGTTAGACGTGCGCATCGTCAATGACCCCCTTCGTCAGGCTCCTCTCGCCGTCGGGTGTAAAGATGTTGATTTTTTCGGATTCAAAGGTCAAGCTCACTTCCGTTCCGTTGGGCAGAATATTGGAGATGGAGGAAACATCGGTAATCTCGACGGTTTCCCCGGAGAAGAGCTCCACGAAATAGGTGGTCATCAGGCCAAGGAAGATGCTGGATTTCACCCTGGCCGGCACGCCGGGCACGCCCTTCTCCTGGATGATGAACTCCTCCGGACGCACAGATACCTTGACTTCCCCGTCGGCAGCCTGCTCAGAAAAGCCGTCATAGGGCAGCGCATACCCGTTTTCAAACACCAGCCTGTTCCCCCCGACGTCGGCCTTGGCCATGAGGGTGTTGCTGTGTCCGATGAAGTTGGCCACAAACAGATTGGCGGGACGCTGGTAGATGGATTTGGGGGTCGATACGTGCTGGATCACGCCGCCGTTCATCACGGCGATCCGGTCCGACACGGCCATGGCCTCTTCCTGATCGTGGGTCACGTAAATGGTGGTGATGCCGACCTCATTCTGGATCTGCTTGATGGCGTTGCGCATTTCGATGCGCAGCTTGGCGTCCAGATTGGACAGCGGCTCGTCCATCAGCAGCAGATTGGGCTTGATCACGATGGCGCGGGCCAGCGCCACGCGCTGCTGCTGTCCGCCGGAAAGGCGCTCGGGCAGGCGGTTGGCGTATTCGGTGATCTTGACGGTTTCCAGGATCTCATTGACCCGCTTGTTGATCTCTTCCTTGGATACCTTCCGGTTTTTCAAACCGAATTCCACGTTCTTGCGCACCGTCATATGGGGGAACACGGCGTAATTCTGGAACACCATGCCGATATTGCGTTTGGAGGGAGCAATGTCGTTGATCACCTGGGAATCAAAGGATATGGTGCCCCCTTCGATGCTGTTGAAGCCTGCCACCATGCGAAGCAGGGTGGTTTTTCCGCAGCCGGAGGGGCCCAGCAGGGTGAAAAACTCGCCTTCCTTTACCTGCAGGGACAGATCCGGAATGATCGTGGTATCGCCATACCGTTTCACCACATGATCAAAATTGATGCTGACGCTCATCGTATATTGATCCTTTCTATTGTTCCCATAAAAGATCGGTGCGCAACCGGCAACACCGATTGCGCACCGTTTGAAGCTGAATGGATTACTTGTTGATGATGTCGCCGACCCGGGTCTTGAACTCGGCGGTATGCGCGATCACGTATTCGCTGTCCTCATAAGCCAGATAGATGTCGGCCAGGGGGGTCATCACGTCGTTCGTATATTCTACGGGGCGGATGTTGCGGCTGGTGGTCTGCTCGGCCAGGAACTTCTGCGCGGTTTCGGAAAGCATGAAGTCCACGAAAGCCTGGGCTTCTTCCACGTTCTTGCTGTTCTTCGGGATACCGATCTGGGCCGGGAGGAATACGGTGCCTTCCACCGGATACACGATGTGCACATTGTTCGCGCCGTCCTTGATCATGGTGACGCAGGGGTCTTCATAGGTCAGGCCCACGGCGTATTCGCCGTTGATGACTCCCTTGTACACGGCGGAGGAGGAAGAGGTGATCTTCACGTCCTGGCCCTTCAGCAGATCCTCGGTGAACTTCCAGGCCGCTTCGCTCTCATATTTCTCCGCGGGGGTTTCGCCTTCGCCCATCACCAGCAGCCAGTTGGTCAGCTGGCAGAAAGCGGAGGAAGAGGCGGAGGGATCGGCGGACACGATCTTGCCCTTGAGCTCAGGCTGGAGCAGATCGGCGTAGCCCTTTACCTCGATGCCGAGGTCTTTGAGCAGCTCATCGTTCACCAGAAGCACGCTTCCGTCCACGGTATAGTTAGTGCAGAAGCCCAGGGTGTTGCGATAGGCTTCCATCAGGTTGTCGTCTTCCGGAGAATAATAATCCTGGAACAGGTCCTTGTTGGCCACATAGTTGGCAAGACTTCCGCCGTACATCAGGTCGAACGAGCAGTACTCCTGTTCTTTTTCAGCCTTGATACGGGCCATGCAGTCGCCGGTGCCCAGAGGTTCGGATTTGATCTTGATGCCGGTTTCCTCTTCGAACAGGGGATAGATCGATTGCAGGCCGTCGCTGTTGGGGGTGCAGATGTTGAGCACTCTCTCTTCATCGGCCAGAGCGGCGGTCATGCTAATCACCATGATGAGCGCCAGAAGCAAAGCAGCCAGTTTCTTCATAACAGAAAAACCTCCCTTGTTTTATATGGATGCGTTCATCCATGTTTTGTTGTGCTTATTGTATCATATTTCTCCCGGAAATGCAACAACAAGCGCACTGAAAACAGGCTTCTCATCGAATAGGCAGGTACTGTTAGAAACGGGGGGAGGCACCTTTTCACTCACTCAATCTCAAAGGACAGAAAGTCTGCCGCATCGGATCCATGATAGATAAAGTATAAAGGATGGATGCCCGCTGAGATGGCAAAAGGCGCTTCTTCATTGACCGCGCAAGTCGAAACTGTATTTTGGCCGTCTGTCACCGTGAACGTTCCGTGACCGCGGCCGGTAATCCGCAGCATTTTTTCCGTTCCGTCAAAGAGAAAATATTTAAAGCCTGCCGACGCGCCGTCCCGCATGCCGGCGATGTACTGGTCGCCATGGTCTTCACGGTCTTTGCCGGTCTGTGTAAAATACGGGTGGCCGTTCGTTGCTTTTTTGCCCTGATCGATGCGTGCGGTGGCATGCCCGTTCGCCCACAGATTACAGGCGATGCGGGCCTCATACTTTCCTTTTCCCTGGAGCGCCCCCCCGTTCAGCCCGCAGGAAGTGACCTCTGCCTGGCGGAAACCGCCGTCGGAGGTGCGTTCCAGCTTCTCCGCGCAAGCCTGGCGGGCGTAGGAGGTGCGATTGGTCTGCCGATGGTAAAAGATATACCAGTCCTCGCCGATGTTCAGGAGACCGCCGTGCGTGTTTCCAAGGTAGTTGTTGGCATGCGTTTCATCCGTGTTGCCGTTCAGGTACAAATCGCCCAGATCCACCAGTACGCCACCGTAGGTAAAAGGGCCGTCAGGCCGGTCGCTCATGGCGTAGCAAAGCTCGTGATTATGCTCGCCGGAATAAACAAAGCAGTAGCGGCCGTCCACTTTGCGGATGGAGCTGGCTTCAAAGAAAGCATGCCCGGGGAAAGCGCCCTCCTTTCCCTTCACAGGAAAAAGCAGCCGGGGCTCCTGCCGGATCGTAACCATGTCCTGCTCCAGTTCCAGGACCACGCCGCCGTCATTGCGCAGGTCATGCCAGCGGGAAGCGGCAAAGGGAACCTTGGTCGCAAAGCCGGAATAGAGCCACACCCGTCCATCGTCATCTGTCAGCACGCCGGGATCAAAAGGAAACTGTTCGCCGCGCTTTTTCCCCCATACCTTGCCGTTCGGATGACGCACCTTGCCATAAAACTGATACTGGCCGGCCGGCGTATCGCAGACCGCTACGCCCATCTCCCCGAGAAAGTCATAGCAGTAATACAGATAATACCGCCCGTCAGGCCCCTGCGTCACGTCAGGCGCGTAGAGTGAGCGAATCCCCAGCAGATTTCCGGGATCCTGCTTTTTGCGGTAAATCACGCCTTCATAGCGCCAATCCGACAGATCATCCACCGGCGCGGACCAGCATACATAATCATTGACGCAGAAAATCGGCGCCCCAAAGGCATCATGGCTGCCATAGACATATACACGGTCGCCAAAGACATGAGGCTCACCGTCTGGCACATACTCCCAGGAGGGAAGAAAAGGATTAAATACCTGCTGGTGTTTATGCTTCATGTGTTTCATTTCCTTTCTTGCTTTACAGTATATTATCACATGAATCATCAGAAAGCTATATAAACGGGGAATGTTCTTCCTGTGCTGAGGAAGGACATTCCCCATCCCTGGCTGTAAGCTGAAAAGCCTGAGCCTGCGGGATTACCGTTTCTTTTCCTTTGTATTTCGCAGGGCAAGACAGCCCCAAAGAATAAACAGGATCAGGATCGCGGCGTCCACGAGTATCAGGATATTGACCCATGCGGAAGACTTCACACTTGGAACGTGGGGACGTTCCTTTTCGTTCCATCCCGCGGGATGGAGCTAAAAGGTGCGTCCCCCCGTTCCACGCTGCGGTATCAGGCGTCGTCGTCATTTCTAATCATTCTTCACCCGCAAGCACAAAAGCACGCAAACCGTTCTCAGCCGCGTAATTCGCGGCGGCGCTGTCTTTTTCGCACACGATCACAACCTGCCCGCAGCCGCTGAATGCTGTAGCGCTGATTTGCGTGACGCCGGACGGAATATAGACCACTTCCAGATTCGCGCAGTCAGCAAACGCCCGGTTGCCAATGACTGCCCTGCTGTTTCCGGCAAAGATAACGGCCCTGAGCGCACCAAGCCCGCTGAAGGCTTCTTCCTCAATCTGAGCAACATTGCCCTGAATATTCAGCGCCTCGGAAGGATCCAGGAATACGTATTCCGCGCTGACTTCATCGTTTCCCATGTAGGCTTTGACTGTGCCAGTGCCGTTTCCGTTTCCTTTCAGCAACCCATCCCGGCTGACCGTGCAGGCCGTACTGTCCGTCATGTAGCTGATCTGTGTCAGAGGTACATTGTCCGCCCTCTGCACAGCTGAAAGCTGCACTTCTGACCCCGCGCGTACGAGTGCATGGGACGGTTTGATTTCAAACGGATCCCCGTCAATCACCCGCACGGTCACAGTCGCCTCCGCTTCGCCCGCCACCACTGTGATCTCAGCTTCGCCGGTGCTCAGCGGGCGGATCTGCCCGTTGTCCACACGCAGAATATCCGTGTCATCGCAAAGCCACAGGAGCGAGTCCGTCGTGTTCTCCGGCAGCACCTGCGCTGTCAGCGTATATCCGAAGTCCTTCATCAGAGTAACCTCTTCCCGGGAAACCGCCACCGCTTCCGCCGGGATAACGATGCCGTCCCTGAGGCGGAATGGGTTTCCCGCCCCTTCAGCATAGGACTGCGCCTCACCGTCCGCGCAGCCTACAAGCTGCGTTCCTGTCCAGAACGCGTTATTGTAGATTTTTGTCACGCTGTCCGGGATGTCGATTTCATCAAGCTTCATGCAGCCCAGGAAAGCCTGCTCACCAATGGTCTGCAATCCTTGCGGCAGCCGTACGTTCTCCAGACGCGTGCACGCTTCAAACGCACTGCCTGGCACTTTCGTAAGCCCCGTCAGGCCGCTCAGGTCCACGCTTTCGATGCCGCTGCCGCGGAACGCTTTCGTGCCGATCTGACAAATGCCGCCCGGCAGCGCAATCTGTTTCAGGCTTCCTGCATCCGCAAACGCGCTGTCGCCCAGCGTCAACGTGGCCGCGTTCACTGTATAGCTTTCCCCCGTTTGGCCAGCGGGATAGTGTACCAGCACAGCAAGATCCCTGGAATACAGTACGCCGTTTTCATCCGTATAATATGCATTCGCATCAGACACCGTTATCTTCGTCAGGGCCGTGCACCTGTCCAATGCGATGGCGGATATGGCATTGAGATTCGCACCAAGGGTCAGTGTCCGGAGCCTCGTCATGCCCTGCAAAGCTTCGCTTCCCAGCTCCGTCAATGAATCCGGCAAAGTCAGCTCCGATATTCTTTCCAGTCCCTTCAGGGCCTGCGTACCGATCGTCTTCAGCCCTTCCGGCAGCTTCAGGCTGACCAGCGCCGTATCGTCCGCAAAGCAGCCGCTCTGCATATTTTCTGCCGCGGATGGCCAGGTGACCTCCTCCAGCGCGTCACAGCCCGCGAAGGCGTACATGCCCACCTCGCTGATACTCTCCGGCAGTGTCATGCTGACAAGGCTCGTCCCGCTGAAGGCAAAGTCTCCGATGCTCTCCAGCGAACC
>CAZMFY010000001.1:0-28646 GCA_964565635.1 uncultured Oscillospiraceae bacterium | reverse complement strand
CCCACGTCTGCAATCACGCCTGCAATAAACCTGTCGTCTTTGTCCGCAAGTTTCTGAAAGGCTATGTGCCTAGAGTATGCAGTATTTGTAAAGGCGCTCAAATTTATTCCCCTAGGGGATGTGAACTTGATACAGAGAGTTATAGTATTTTAGAGAGACTGGAAAGGAGGAGTGGTGATGTCAGAGATTAATGTAAATGATTATGATTTTTCTTCAAATCCAAAGCTGAGTAAAGTTATGGCAAAGGCTGTTTCAGAATGTGATACAGTAGCACACACTGACTATTCTGCGCATGCTGATAAGGGCTACTGCGCATTTATTGAATAGTTTCGCATCCCGTTATGAGGCTCTAACTTTCATGTGGAGCCTCATTTTTTTGGAGGATTAAATGATTGGGATAATTAATATCACTAAAGGCTGCAATTTATCATGCAAATACTGTTATGCGGGTAACTATAGGGCACTTTCAGAGCAGCGTAAAATGGTGGATTCAGAACTTAGAGAAAACATACCTAATATTTTTTGCTTTATTGATAAATTAGCGACCATCCAAAATGGAGAATTAAATATATTGTTTCACGGAGGGGAACCAACTTTAGCGAGTCCTGATATGTTGAGGATGATTGCTGAATATGCTAGGAACATAGATAATAATGCAAAACTGACTATTCAAACTAACGGAACACTTATATCTGATCAACTGATTGAATTGTTTAAGGATTATAAGATGACTGTAGGCGTTAGTCTGGATGGCCCGCCTGCTGTTAATGATAAAAACAGAGTCTTTTCTAACGGTGCAGGGACTGCAGAGTTAATAATTAAGAATGTTCAGTTGCTTCAAAATGAGAGAATTCCTACAGGAGTTTTAATAACATTTACAAATGATAATATCGACAATGTAGAAGAAATATATTCGATGTGTAAAGATCTTGGTGTGGGCTTTTCCTTCAATCCGCTATTTATCCCCGAAACAGAGGTCGGTGTTACGCCCCTTGATCAGAATAAATATACCAAATCAATATGCAAATTGTTTGATATCTGGATAAATGATCAGGATAGTAATATAGGCATTAGACCATTTGAACGTATACTGATGGGTATGGTTGATCAGGAAATTGGCTTACCTGTTTGCAGTTATTCTCAAAACTGCGCTGATCAGATGATTACAATCGATGTAGATGGACAAGTATATTCATGTAATAGAATGACCGGATTGAGCAAGTTTTCATTTGGGGAAATAGACGAAATAGATCTGAGAGAGCAGATAAAAAACAGTTGCTTTTCATCACGTTGGGAATATCTAAAGGAAAACGATTGTGCAGGGTGTAAGGTAGCAAAACTATGCTACGGGGGATGTCCTTCTCATTCACATGCACAGAAGGGTACTATTTTTTGCAAGGATGATATGTGCAGCTCACATCAGACGATAATGATGCATATATACAATTATATACAAGGATTTAGAAAATGAGAAAAGTGAATGTTAATTACGTCTTGTTCGATCTCACAAATAAGTGCAACCTATCATGTAAGCATTGTTATAAAACCAACAATGTCACTGATAAAGAACTTGACCCACAACTATGCCTATCTATTTTTGACAAATTGAATGCTTCTAATGGAACTAACAATGTAGTTTTAAGTGGCGGAGAACCATCGTTATACAGTAGATTGTCAGAATTAATATTCGGGCTTAAACAAAGAGATGCCGGGATTAAATTCAATACAAACGGTCTGATAGTCCCTAAGGAAGTCGTTGATACTCCCTACAATAAAATGAGAATTCAGGTTAGTCTCGATGGATATGATTCAGAGTCTTATAAGGATATACGGGGCGTTGATCTGTTCGAAACTGTCTGCAAAAATGCAGTTATTATGAAAGAAGCAGGCTGTAATGTTTCATTCCGAGCAACAATTACAAAAAAGAATATATCACATTATAAGGATTTTATTACAGTATCAGAACAAACTGGCATTCCAATTGTTATGAGACCGATGATGAACACAGGTGAAATGGCTCAAAAGGAACTAGAGAATTCGTTCGAGAAGTTGATTGATTGGAAAAACAAAGTTATTTCTGAAGGACTAATTCAGTATATAGGTGGCGAGGATTTTTTTACCTGCACAAATTGTCCTTTGTTGTGTGAAGAACCCTATATCAGTGTCATGTCGATAAATGTGAATGGCGACGTGTTTCCTTGTAGCGCATTGAGAACCGAATACTTGAAATTAGGGAGTGTATATGATTCTCCAATAGAGAATATCGTTGAGCATTTTTATGTTATTAGAGAACGTATAGAAAGATCTATTAATTGTCAAATGTGTAAAGAGTGTGGTTTTAGAAGCAGCTATGGTAAAGGTAATTGCATAGTATTTTGTACTTTTGCAAATCGTGAATGCGTTATAAAACTGATGGAGGGTAAGTAATACTTATCATTATTGATAGCTTTCCCCAATCATCCCCCACAAAGATCATAATCGTCTTGTTACCATAAGCATACAAGTTGATGCTTTTCTAATCCTAATCATAACAGGTCGGAGCGTTTATATACTGATATGCTACGAAAAGGATTACGAGATGAAGGAGGACAAGATATGAAAACTAGTAGAAGGATGATTACGATATTTCTTGTTGTGTGTCTTGTGGGCGTGCTCTCAATTGTTCCAACATTTGCTGCAAGTAAAGCAAAAAACAATACACCTAAGCCACCACAGAATATTTCAGGGAAATGGGTTGTATGTTCGCAAATAACTATGCAGGGCTGGCAACTGCTTGTAAAGTGGAATCCACAGACCAAAGGAACAACTGGCTACCAGATACAGGTTTATAACACAAAAACTAAAAAAACCACCGGCGCGGCCATTGAGCCTAATACAAGAAGTTCAGCTACAATAGGAGTTAATAAGAAAACAACCTATAAAGTGAGAATCAGAACTTATAAAAGAGCAAATGGAAAGTACTATTACTCGTCATGGAAAGACTGGGTTCAGGTCAGAACCCTGTAGGAAAAGATCTTCTATAATTCCAAAGATTACTGGCTTACAATAAAGCGCATAAAGGCAACTCATGTCAATCATGGGATTGCCTTTATCGCTATCCAATTGCTTGCAAATTAAATAATAATTATTTAAGAGGAAGAACTATGATTTCAGTAGATAACATGACACCTATACGGTGCTGGCAGTTTGATTCAGATGAGTCTGTCAACATAGATGATATAAAAATATATCTTAACAACATTATTACATCAATCGAAGAGCCATTTTACATTGCAGACACTGTGATTGATGGGGAAGGTTTAGGCGAAAAAGAACTAAAATGCATATATATTGGATCGGTAAGCTCTAGTAAGTATATGCCAGTTTATACTATGACAGCTATGGGCGAAAATGGACCTGTTGTTTTAATGGGGGTTTTTGGCAAAGGTGAACAAATGAATTCTGCTGATTTGTATCAGTATTATCTGGAGACAAGGGCAACATGGGCGAATATATACGATAGGTATAAGGAAATGAAATTTACTGTTAACAGAATTAACAGTAAATTTGGCAATACAGGGGCTGCTGCAAGTGTCGTTACAGGTGCTAGTTTCTTAGCGGGTAAAGCTATCAGTGGGGGTGTTAAACTGGCGGTAAAAGGCGTAAAAGCACTGACCAGGGATAAGGAAGCGTACGAAAAGGAACTAAAGTTTTACCTGAATGTAATGGCGTTAGAAGATTATGCGTTTACAGAGAAGGGTGCTAAGGAATACTTTGATAGGATACGGATCGGTGCAGAGAAGGGAATTGTAATAGCGCAATATCTTCTTGGCACAAGATACTATGATGGAATAGGCGTTGATAAAGATAAGGAAACAGGGATTTATTGGTTTGAAAAAGCAGCCAGTCAAGGACAGGCTGATAGTAGGGAAGTATTGGCATTTGAATACTTCTTTGGCGAAGGAGAATATAGTGAGAACCAAAAGAATAATGGGCTAGTGTATTTAAACGAACTGATTAGTCAGGGAAATGCTGATGCAGTTGGTGCGATGATTGAAATCTGTACAAATGCCTCCAAATATGGAGTCGGATTGTCTCCTGCTGATAGAATAAACTTTTTAGCTGATGCGGCAGATAATGGTTTTATAAGTGCCGCATATAATTTGGCAATAATATATGATTCTCAGGAATCATGCGATCCGGAATTTGCGCCTTTTGCAGATGATGGTAAAGCATGTCAGCTTTATGAAACTTTGTTATCGGCAGATGGTGATTATAAGACAGAGGAAATCGCATATCGTCTAGGCTGCATGTATAAAAACGGAGTAGGTGTATCACGAAATGCAGAAAAAGCCTGCCACTATTTTGAAGAAGCAAACAGAAGAGGAAACATTGAAGCAAAAGTTAATCTGTTACAACTATATGCAGTTGAGCCAAGTACTAGAGATTTTTCCAAGGCAAAGAAAATCTGCAAAGAGTTTTTAAGAATAAAGGATGCCAGGCTAGAGTCGATAAGCTATTACTATAATTTTGTTATTGCGGATGCTGAAGAAAAATATAAGGACAGTATGGCATACGCAAATAGATATATTGAAAGTGCTGTTGGAGATGATGAAAAGAAAGAAGAACTAAAAAAGTATATACAGGAGAAAGACGAGCTTCTCAGTAACATGACTGAAGAGGAACGCCGGGCGTATCTGAAAGAACGAAAAAAGCTTAGTGATATTATAAAAGACTTTAAGGGCGTTGACTTAGATGTCAAAGATAAAAAAAAGATTGCTATCATAGCGGCAGCAGTTTTGCTGATTGCCATAGTTGTTGTCATTGTTATAAATAACCCATTTGAAAAAACTGCATCGCCTTATACAGATAACAAAAGTATAGACAACAGTAGCGCAACAACAAAAGAAGCTATGACAGCTTATAATTCGCTGTTGTCACAGGAGTCATTCATTAGGGATGAGTCTGATGATGCGTACACACAGACCTGGTATTCTGAAAATTGTTTGTTTGATATTGCTTATCTGAATGAAGATGATGTTCCTGAGCTGATCGTAGTTGATTATGCTGATGCAGATCACACAACCGGTTGGGGTCAGATTTACTCATATGATGAGGCTGTCGTTGTCCCTGTGGGGAGAATGACAGAACCTGAGGGCGCTGAGGAGTATGGCTTCACGGCTGGATACTATGAAAAAACAGGTTGGTTAACAGATTTCGTTATGTGGCAGGGGTATGGCGGACCGATAGTATATAACGTTTTAGACAGTAGTGCAGATACATTGTCAATTAATTATGAGCCTGATGAAAACTTTGAGCCACAGCTAAAGGGTTATTCCGTCGGAGAAAACCCTGTCAGTGAAAATGAATACTATCAAACCTTGGAAGATGTCACCGGAAGCATTGAAATAACACCGTACGATTTTTATGAAAATACTCCGGAAAATAGGTCAATAGTATTTGGTGATAATGGAGAATTCCAGGAGCCAGAAGGCAGTAATGAAGTTTCAGATATCTACGGCATAGCGTTCGAATATGTTGGAAAAACTTTTGGAGAGCTTGACAACGAATATGGGCCACTTGAACAGCAAGCATCATGGAACGGAGCCATATACTATACCACATCAGACGGAAAATATTTAGGCTTTCAAGCAGGTTGGAATGAAGACGGAGATTTGAAGGAAGGAGCAGATGAAATATGCATTTCTTATATGGGTAGCATCAGCGATATTTTATACGTGCCGGAAGATGCTACTCTTCAGGAAATTGCAGATTTACTTGGAGAAGATCTTAATACAGAAGATCTAAATTATGAGCCGTATAGTGATATGGGTAATTGTGTAATATGGTATATAGAATATAATGACCAGGAATATAAACTAATAATTAATTATGATGAGAACATTGATATTACAGGTGCAAATCTAGTAGGCCCCAATTAGGACAACTATTAATTTACTCTGACCGTTTATCTTTTCAGAAAGAGAGAGTTAAGGAAATGAGAATAATATTTGACTATGATAAATGCACAATAAAAATAATAGACGGATCATATGAGAAAAGCTTTCATATAAGAGATGTAAAAACACCAAAAGGTAAGCCAAGTATAAAATATGCAGCAATCTGGCCGCTGTTAGTGTTTAACTATATTCTAAAAGAATGCTATCCATATATTGAGGATAATTATCTTGATGTTGCTACTGATATAGAAGAAGGCATTGATTCTTATGTTGTTCTGCCAAACGACTACTATCAAATTATTGGCAAATCGGTAAATTATCTGAATGAGGTGGTTCTGAAAGATTTTGATAGACTTAGAATTGATAATAACCAAGATCGAACGCATTCAGAGCCGTGTATCATAGATATTGCAGGAGATAAAAAAAACAAATATGAAAGTCGAAGTAAATACAGGACATATAATCTTGGACCAGAATCAGCTGGTTTGGTAATTGAATGGGATATTCGCTCTACAAATCTCGAGTATATTAAACAATATGGTGTTGATGAAACCTGGATGGAATCATCACTCGTGGTAGAAGAGAAAAATCCTGAAAGTCCAGGTGAAGTAATTAGCAGCACACTGTATGATGAAGTACATACAGCCAGACATATAGGCGCCAGAAAAAGTGCAGGTGTAGTATGGAATGATAAGATCATCAGTAAACTCATTGATTTGTTCAGCGGAGATATTTCAAAGATAGATACACGTCTTCTTCCGTCTGTCAGTATTGGAAGCAATCCAGAACCTAAAAGAAACCTTAAAACATTTATTCTTGACGATTATATCGACAGAACCAAATTTAAAAATGAAAACAGCTTTGCCATGCTGGAAGGTGATATGGGATGCGGTAAATCTTATTCGCTTTTCAGTGTTGCGCGTGCCATGTATGAAGCAGGACACATTGTTCTTACTCTGCCGCTATATTCTTTGTATGGCGAAAGAGGACAAAACTCTTTGATTTCATATATTTGCCAGCATATGCTTGGTGGCGCTGGTATGTCGCCTATACAGAAGGTAAGGTCGTTGCTGAGCAAAGCAACTGATGATCAAAAGGTAATGATAATTATAGATAGCGTGGATGAAGTGTTTCCAGGCGTTTATTCTGATTTAGCCAGAGAGATGGTGAAGATCATAGAAGTTGGTAATCCTAATGTATACATATTGCTGGCTGGGAGACAATGCTCGCTGTTCATGGAAAACAGCGGCTTTGAAAACATAGGTTGCGTTAATATACGATGCAACGATATAAAAGATGATGCCCTGACTTATAACGATAGGGATCTCGCAGAAATCATGAAAAACTACCCAGATACAAGAACTCCTCTGTTCATAAGCTACTTTAGGGAAGTGAAGGGTATGCACAAAGATAAGATGAGAAAAATCAACTTGTCTGAATATGGTGATGAAATAGATTTCAGAGAGATAAATAATTACTATGATTTGTTCAGAGCAAGGACAGCGCTGCTGGAATCTCATTCTTTGAAGGATACTGGTACTGACGAGGTGTTCTCATTCATATTGCCATATCTTGCATTCATACTATATACAGAAAAAAGAAGACTGTTTGATCAGGCTGATATTGATAGTATTGATGCAATAACATTTGATGGAACAACTCCAAGGGAACGTGTCGATGTATTATTGAATACAGGAATAATAAAACGAAGTGGATCCGAGAATAAATATGTATTTGGCCATATTGAATATATGCATTTCTTAGCAGCTCAATATGCAGCAGTCTCAATTGAATATAAGGATAAAAATGAAATTCTTGATGAGGCTATTAAACGGACATCGTACTATAGCGATGGATCTTACTCAAGAGTTGAAAAAATGAGATTCCTGCCATTTGCTTATTATCTGTTCCTGGATATTGTCAGCAGAAAAGAAAATGGTAAGAAAAAGAAGGATTTCGATTACAGACTGTATCAGTTAGGCGCAAATGTAGTATTTGAAGGTCGAGATCTGTGGGATGAGATGCGACCGCTAACGCTCGAATATCTGGAGTATTACAGAAGCAAAATAATCAATGGGAAAGAGGAGAATGAAACATACGAAAAGCCTGAACTTGTAGATGCGGTAAACATTGTTGCTTACACAACGATAAACATTGTAAGAAATAAAAGATATGACAGGAATGCCATGCTGCGTGACATACATCAGGACTTAATGACATACGTTGCCATAGTTGTAAACAATATTCTCGAAGTATCTGATTGTACCGCTATCAAAGATATTAGCCTCGGGAAAAAATGGGATGATAATTACTGTATGGAAGCGATGAAGCTTATTATGAGCGAAGTAAAATCATCGGATCTTACTAAATGGAAATACAGGCCAGATCTGATAGGACGATTATACAGTAATATTGGTGCATGCATTTTGGCAGAGGCAAGGCTCAAGCATGATAAGGTGTTGCTTGCAAAAGCAATGGAATATCATAAAATGGCTAAAAGCTTTAGAGAGGAAGTAGTATCAGAGTACCCGGAGATAAGAAATGAGGTCTCTCTTATACGATCCAATATTACCATTGGAACTGACTGTTATTATTACGGACTTTGGGAAGAAGATGCTGAAAAATCAATATCTTTCTTTACCGATGCGATTAATCTGTATCATAACGAAGCATTGAGACTACAAGGCATAGATCCTCTGAAAGAGTATAGCTGTGATATTGCCTTCCCAATTGAACGGACTCCAAATTATGAGGAAGATCCACAGATTGGAGCCGAAGCATATGTAATATGGCTGCTTATAGCAGGGTGTTACTACATGTGTTATAAAATAGAAAAAGACAAAAAAAATGAAGCTGCTCAGGAACACTATCTTAGGGAACAGTACAGGGCGTTATGCGCAGCGTTTGTATTCATTGAAGAAGATTGCTGCGATGAAGGTGAGCCTCACAAATACAATAAAACAAAGCTGGAACTCAATGCTCATGAAATAGATAAAATCTGGTCCGATGTTACGGAAAAATATATTTACAGCTTTGCTGATTGTAAAGATGAGGATATTAGCAAATATCATGAGCTGTTACGAAAAATCATGCATTTGTACACTTCACTGCATGAGCAAAGTGAAATAGAAGACATCAGCTATGAAAATGGCTGCTTTACAGTTTGTACGTGTTAGAAAATGATTACATGTAATAATGGAGAGATACTATGATTAGATTTATGATGCCAGAAAGACTGGTTGATAAAGAAAAAAAGATAGAGATGATAGATAAGCAGTTCGAGGAGTTTCTATTATCAGATGCATTAAAGAGTTATCTGTCAGCCTTGGAAATTGAGAACACTTCTATCGCTGAAATATATGATGCTTTGGAAACATATAATACCAGAAAGGGAACTGATGGGCAGATAAGAGAATCACAGGTTGCACCTTTAAATGCGGTTCTTGAAAAGAATCGGAGTGAGTTCTTCCCAATATATAAAGAACTTGGAATTTTGAATATAAACAAACCCAGAACCAATGATTATGATCATATTGTTCTTCTTGGAGGTTCAGCAAATTCTAATTTTGATAAAACGATGGCAGCACATCGGTTCATTACTGATAAAGTTGCAGATGTTTCTGCTCTCGGTAGTTTCAGACCAATACCGCCAGGTGAATTCAAAAAAATGCCTTCCAGCAGAAAGGGCGGCTATGAAACAGAGTTTGGATCATTTGATGCCGCATTTAATAGCATGTTTGAGCTGGTTGAAATTGAGGATAATGATGAGAACAAACCATATGATTTTCCTAGAAATATAAATCTGGATTATAGAATAAAAACATACAGAGATCCAGACGGCAGAAGTTTTCGAGTTTTTGCATCACCTTCCTCAAATCCTTTAGAAAGAGCCGGCACATATGATACATGTGTTCATTATATGAGAACCTTTGCGGCTGAGGAGGAAGCAAAGATATTAGTGGTAACCAATAATCAGTATTGCAATTATCAGTTTATACCATTTATGATGTCGATTCTTGAGGGCGATTATCATAATATTGATTTTGATATAATCGGATGCAGTGATGATAACAATCTGGCAACGAGTAAAGACTATAATTCAAACCAGTATTATGGTGATGTACGATCAATGATTGAGTGGATAATGAAGTTTAGAGAAGAATTCATAGATTCGGGCAATTAAGAAAAACATATAGGGAACATTCCCCACAGAGCCCCCAGGCTAGCAAAGTCTGGGGGCTTTTAATTGTAAATGAGAAAACGATCACTGATTTTCAGGAGGTAATGAGATATGACAGCATCTTCAATTATAAAAGAACTTTCCTGCAACAAGACGCCGGGAAGACACATTCCTCTCTTTATGGAACGCTGGATAGGAAGGAGAGATTATACATTTTCGCAGATGAACACAACAGCGGATGGCTTCATTACAACGGCCTGGATTAACAGCAGATATGAGAGCCTGTCAGAATATGAAAGCCTTATTTACAACAAGGTTATACATGCGACTGAAACTGCAGCACATGCTATTGCAGAAGAGTGTGAAGAACTAGAGCTAATAGAGTATGAAGCTCCGGTTGTCACTGCTGACAGTGAAAGTTCTGAGAGACTGGCTGCTCGAATAATCGAACGGAATGAGAAAAACAGGGAACGTGAAAAACAGATCCGGCTTCATCTTGCATCGCTTAAAAGTGAACTTGAAATGATTGATGTAGCACTTAATCAGCATATTCAGCGTGCTGAAAGTACGACCAATAAACACATTTATGCATACCTGGGCGGACTTATCAGAGCAGCCGGGGAGGATGGTGTAAGAGATATGCCTTCAAAGCCAAGCGCATTGCATAGAAACGAACGGGGTAAAACAGCATATGAAGATCATTTCAACAAAATGATGATGAGTCTCAATGAGGCGCTTGAAAGGGGGGATTGCAATGAAGATGATCAGCAGACTGTTTAAGGGAAGTGAGGATAGAAGAAATATCCATGATGATGACGTTGTTGATATTCCAGTCTATGGACCACATGACAATATTCTTCCTGTCCCATATGAAGCAAGCGGTTATTTTACAGAATTCGAGTCTGGTTTTGAGTCAAGATGCAGAGAATTCCTGAGTAAGACCAGCCTGGATAAGTATAACAAAAGCTATATGGATCCGCTCATAGATCATATGGTGAAAGAAGCGTTCGGACTCCTTGATGTACAGGAAATCGGGCATAGAAATGTCATTAACCAGCTTGCCAGAACGCGTTTGAGTGATATCAATGATGCCAGAATCAGACTTGATCAGATTCAGCATGAGAAGAGTCTTCTTGAGAACAACATTGAAAAGCTTGAGGGAATCTACTATAAGGGAACGGCTTTTGAAAGCAATGAAAAATACATATAGGAAGGGGTGGAAGAGTAATGAAGGAAATCAAAAATCCAATCGGTATCAAGGCAATGATAAAGGAGGACTATTCATTGCCAATTATGAATGAAATCGCTCTCAGCAAGTCGGATTTTGCATGGTGGAGTACCCCTGCATTCATAATCTTTCTGACTGTATCGATGTCGATCCTGGATGCTCTTGTTCTCTTCGACATTCTCGATCAGGCAATGACACAGTCCGAGTATATGGGAAAAGTAGTCTCTTTCGGTGTAGCGCTTGTATTAAATATGATTCCGGTTCTCGTTGCGAAGTTTGCTCATCAGGCGATATATGGAATCAAAAAATACGCCATAGTGTGGGTCGTCCTGCTGATAACGGTATTCATGATACTGTTCTCAGCTACAGTATTTCTAAGATTCGCCTATCAGGATAAATACGGAACATCTTCAGAATTTCATATTATGAATGAGATGACGGAATCGGTAGAAGATAATCAGCAGGCAGAAGGAGATATGAAAGGTCTTGCAGTAGTTCTGCTGCTGAGCGTGGAGCCGCTTGTTACATCAGTTGTCAATTTCTTTCTGGCCTTTGTTTCAGACGATGAGCTGCGCAAAAGAATTAATCATCAGAAGAAACGGATGCTCGAACTGAATGCAGAAGAGCGGGATTTGAAGGCGTTTCTCGCAGCTGCCGAGGATCCGGAGGAGTGGAGAGCGAGGAATATAGCACAGGACTCTGAAAGAAAGGAGACCTGCGCAAAAGATATTAATGATAGAGGAGATATTCTGAAAGCTCTTGCCAGGAGCATCCTTGCTGAAGTGCTGGGTGACGCTGACAGTGTTAGTTACGTTACCAATGAGAATTAATAGGAGGTGTTCAAAATGAAGAAGACTATTAAAAGTGTCGCATTCGTCATGGCTCTGCTTATCACAATGATGTTATTTACAGCTTGTCCAAAACAGGAAGAAACCAGCCAGCCAGACAGTGGCTCTGTAAATGAATATGAAGGAAATGAGCTGGCGGTAGCTGTCGTTATGGGGTGGAGAACAGGAAACAATATGATCTCGGTAAATGCAGAGGCTATTACAGATGAATTATTTGAATCGTGTTATTCTAACGGTTACGTTTTCTTCTCGAGAGTCGATGGCAAACCGGAACAGTACATAAAGGTTGATATACCGGAGCCTGAAGTAAAAGGACTCTCTGATTCAAAGCTTAAATCTATTGCTAACGGTTACAGGGATGAAATATTGGCTGAATTCCAAAATTTGGGTGCAGCTAAATATCCTGAAGCAGATACCCTTGAGGCAATCCGTATGGAAGCATCCTCGTTAAAAGAGACTGGTCAGAATACGGATAAGAACATGATTATCGTTGACAGTGGCCTCAGTACAGCCGGTTATCTCAATTTCCTGGAAAATGACCTGTTTAAGGCGAGTACTCAGGACATCATCAGTGAACTCGAAGCGAAGGATGCCATACCTGATCTTTCAGACATCAGTATTACATGGATGTATTGCGGAGAAACAGCAGAGCCGCAAGAGCGGTTATCTGAATCGCAGAAAAACAAGCTAAAAGAAATATATGCAGCCATTTTTGACGCAGGTAATGCCGCCGAATATACATTCAGAGAAGACGTCCCTACATCAACACCGTACACAGGGCTTCCAAATGTATCTACTGTTGCGGCAGATGAAAGGAAGATAGATGTACCTGTCATGGAGACAATCGTACTGGATTCATCCAAAGTGTCGTTCGTAGGTGATGAGGCAACCTTTATTGATCCTGATGCTGCGAAAGAAGCAATAAGCATAGCGGCAGAAAAACTGGAAAAAGATCCAGAAATCAATGTATATGTAGCGGGTTCAACAGCGGGGATGGATGGTGCCAGCAAGTGGTGCAAAGATTTGTCTGAAGCTAGAGCTGCTGCTGTTGCTGAAGTCTTAAAAGACTATGGTATTTCTGAAAAAAGGCTTAAGATAATTGGTCTTGGAAGCAATGCTCCGTGGCATGTGACGGATGTTGACTCCTCGGGTAACTGGATTGAGGAAAAGGCACAGCTCAACAGATGCGTTTACATTGTTGATGTCAATGATCCGACTTATGGAGAGCTGCTCTCAAAGAGCTGATACAGATCTGGAGGAAGACATGTTTATCATATCAGTAATCATTATCATGTTAGCTTTCAAATTCGTTTTCAGACCAGTATTCGGAATCACATGGAGGATAACCTGGGCTTTAATAACGCTCGTTTTAAAAATTATATTTGTCAGTGCGGTACTGATGCTGATCATATTTCAGCTGGTGGCTCTCTGAACACAGGGAGCCACCACACCATAAATAAGAAACAGATAAACTTCGATATTCATACTGTTTGAAAAGAGTTGTACACATGTCATTCGCGAGAATTAAGATAGGTATGCTGCTAAAGCATCAGGACTTTGAAGGGAGAATCTTTATGGAAAAGAATTTTGCTGAGAACGATTTAATTATCTTTTCAGATGGAATAAAGGTGTTGGTATTAGGATCTTACGATTACAAGGAAAAACATTTCATTCTTGTTAAGAAAGTCAATGAAACAGAAACGATAGCTGTTGGAGATGCATTCTTCTTAGAAGTGATTAAAGAAAAAAATGGCTTCAAGTGTGAATATGTTGAAGATGCAGGGAAAATATATGCGCTGATGAGTGAAATGAGTATCCCTTAGATTGAGAAACCATAACAAAGAACACTGCCCCAACCGTGCCCCATGGTAATTCATAGGGTAAGGATACCATGATAATGAGAGATTGGTTTGGTGTTTAGGAGAAGGAGGCGTGACATGATAGAGAGAAAACCTGACGATCTGGTCATTCCGGACTGGATTGAAAACAGTGAAACGAATTACGAAAAGGCTGCAAGTCTCCTTAAAACATATCTTGACGATGAAATGATGCAGGATTCTTGTGATGGAAATGAAGACGCATTATTGCCTTATCATTCTGAATCAGATGCATGCACATGGTTTTATGGGATAGTAGTCGGAATCAGCAGAGACAACAAGAATGATGCTGAATACTATATCGGATATGAAGAGATAACAGAGACATTTCATGCTACTGAGTCGACGTTGATTTATACAGATACTAGTCCAGTGGGTAGTTATGTTTATGTCATTTCAAGAAACAGTGGAAACTTCTATAACGAAGCATTGGTCATCTGCTCAGAAGAATTTTATGACATCTTCTCAGAATATGACCGGTTGTCTGCAAAAGTATATAAGATGAGAAAGTTTCTCAAGCTGAGTGAAGGTCAGCAGAAAAGCATTATTCAGCAGTGTAAGGGCACAAGATACGATCTGGCAGAAGTGAGTGAAGCATGCCAGTTCAGTGACCTTAAAGATCTCAGATTTAAATATGAATTGTGCAGGAATACATATACGCCAGTTCAACAGAAGCAGATTGAAATGCTGTTTGATCAGAGATCGAAACTGAAAACCAACAAGGAGAAAGACCTCGTAAAGCTTAAGTATGTACTCAATATCTCTCCTGTTTATGCGTCACGTATAGAGAGAACCTATGATGATGTCATGAAAGTGCTTAATTCACATTTGTATGGCATGGAAAAGGTGAAAGAAAAAATTGCTGGACATATAGTAAGCAGCAAATATACCGATAGCAGAGGGTTAAAACTTCTTCTTGTGGGTAATCCGGGTACAGGCAAGACAACTATTGCAGAGGTGATTGCAGAAATATTTGGAATCCCGTTCGATATCATAAATCTCAGTTCAGTGATTTCAGCTATAGATATAAAAGGTCTGGACAGTTCTTTCGATGCTTCAGACGCGGGTGATCTTGTAAGGAGCTTTTACAAGCTTGGGACGACAGAAGCGGTTATAGTGCTTGATGAGATAGATAAAATGGGCAGAGGAACAAAGGATGGTAATCCATTTAATGCTCTGTGCGATACGTTGTCTGACAATAGTGAATGTTTCGATGTGTTTCTGGGTATGAGTGTCGATACTCGTAATACTGTGTATATTGCAACAGCTAATTCAACAGATGATATACCGGACTTCTTGCTGAACAGATTCAAGGTAATTAATGTCGATGATTACAGCATTGAAGAGAAAATTACAATAGCGATGGACTTCACCATCCCACAGGTAAAGAAGAAATTCAATATATCTGAAAAGGAAATCGTTTTTTCGCGTGAGGCTGTTAAGACTATTGTAACAGAATACTGCAGCGATGCCGGCGCAAGGATGCTCAAAGAGAATATTGAATCCATAACACGGATGGTTCTTAAATCCTGGGATGAGACTGGGCTCCGCAGAAAAACCAAAATCACAAAAGGAATTGTCAAAACGGTACTTGAACCAACTGTTGATGCCGAGGATCTTGGGCTTAAATACATGCGAAACAGGGATAAATACAGCAACGAAGTAGGAACTGAGATATCAGCAACACTTCGTAAGCTGACACTGAAAAGTATTGGCCCAGATGTAAAGGAGACACAGCGAATGAGAGCAAGATATCTCATAGCTATGGTTCCTGATCCAAGAGGTTTTGAGAATTTTAATGCTGAAAGATTTCTTGCTGCAGTAAATGAATCGCATTTCGGGCTTGACGAAGTTAAAGAAAGGATTACTGCCAGCTTTAATGCCCGGGCAATGATGCATGCAGGTTTTTCGAGTATCAGACTGCTGCTTGAAGGAGGTGCAGGAATAGGCAAGACATCTATTTGCCAAAGCATTGCAAGAGGCCTTGAAATTCCGTACATAAGGATTTCAATGAACGGTATTTCAGATATGAAAGTACTTAAGGGTGTTCCATACTCATACAAAGAAGCGGATGCCGGAGAAATCATAAGGGGTCTGTACCGTGCAGGAACTACAAGAGCCCTGATTCAGCTCGATGAAATCGATAAGATGGGCGTTGATAATGGGGTGAGGACTGAGAATGTACTTATGGATCTTCTTGACGATGCCATGACTTATATCGACAGATTTCTGGGAGTACCCGTTGATTTATCGAGTGTGTTATTTTTTGCAACGGCAAATGATACTTCATATATGTCGCCATGGCTTTTGGATCGTTTTGAAGTAATAAAACTGGATGGCTATACAAGAACAGAGAAGAAGCAGATCCTCAGTGAATATGTACTGCCGGAACTCGAACGCGATTATGCTGATGGTGGATTATCAGTAGAAATGGGAGAGAAGGCTGCAGATGTCCTTGTTAATAAGTACTGCTTATCGATGGGGGTACGTGACATCAAAGAAAGCATCAGGAAGATCGTTGAAGACAAACTGTATTTCGAGCCTTTTGAAAACAGCGTATCAATTTCTGAAAGCGATATTATAAGAAGTCTGGGAGCTACGCCGATTCCAAGGGGGAATCTGCCAAAATCTGCTATGCCGGGGTTTGCAAAAGCACTGGCAGTTACCTCCGGCAATGTAGGCATAGCTTTTTCAATCGAAAGTGCTATACTCCCGGGGACAAGTGAGACTATTATCACAGGACTTCCGAAGGAGAGCACTATAGACAGTGTAAAAATCGCAGCAACATATATCAGGCTGAACTATGGCCATGAAGAAGAGTATGGAGTTCATCTGCACTTTGGTGAAGGTGCAGTGGTAAAGGATGGACCATCAGCGGGTGTTGCAGTTTTGATATCAATGCTGTCTGCTCTTACAGGAGTGCCGGTTACGGTAAATGCTTCATATACAGGAGAGATAGACCTGTTCGGTAATGTGTTTGCTATAGGAGGAACACTGTCAAAGATTCAGGCGGCGGAGCAGACAGGATGCTCAATGGTTTTTATTCCGAAAGATAATTATGACAGACTGAGTGAAGAAGAGCTTTCAAGGTTTTCGCTGAATATTATACCTGTATCCAATGTGAGTACGGTAATCGAGGCTGTGCTCCCGGAAATACTAGAGAATAAAGCGGTCAGAAAGTAGGAGGTGCAGATTTATGATCAGCAATAAAGCGTTACCGAATCTGTGGTATGCAACATCGGCTTTTGTGTGCGCTGCTGCGACTTTTGCGATTCTTTGGCCAAGGCACATGAATAGCAATGACATTGCGTTACTTCTGTTTACTGTCGGAATAACGACCGTAATATCGGTTAAGACAGGGATTTATATTAAAACCTATAAAAAGGTCGATTCAGAGTTCCTGGATGTTTTGGTGGTTTGTGCCATTCCGGTATATATGTATCTCTCGTTGCGGTTAGTCGGGTACAGTAAGTGTCTGAAATGTATTTCCATAGCGTTAATTATGTGCCTGGTATATACAAGCATATTGATAAAGGTGAATATTGCAGATCATCACAAATTTGATAATAAACGGTATCTGAACAAAGTAATTGCCACAGGAATATATAATATCAGGTTCATTGTGCTGATGATTCTTGTAATTCAGATGCTGTTAATATCCCATAACAGAGAAAATAATCAAAATTGTTATGTGAAGTACGCAGCAGTAAGGTTTGAACTGTCTTCGGAACAAACATATCCGGACTCCGGACTGCTTCAATCATATTACATGTAGTAGATATACCTGTATATTCAACAGGCACATAACTGTTATGGAAATTCCGGTAAAATGTTGGGCCGGCAGCCCTTTAGGAAGAAACGGAGAGGTTTGAGATGATACGTAAACTGATAGACAAGATGTTTATTGTGGAAGATGATTACAGCTTTGCTGAAAACGAGTTGGAAGTTTATTCAGGATTGCTGGATACAGCTATTTATACAGCTGATAGAGAACAGAGAATAGCTGCTCTTATTAGAATCAGAAAGATGGCATTTGACTATATTAATAATGATAATCCTCTGGGCTATATGCTCATCGCTGACTGGAATACTCTCCAGAAACAAACTGATAATGCATTGGTCAACTATTTAAGGGCTGCAAATGCCGGTATCCCGCAGGCGATCAAAAAGATAGATGACTATAAGCTTACAGCAGAATCAAGTGCGGGTTCCTGCATCCTGCTGGCTGAAGCATTTTTCCTGAATGGAAATGAGCTGGAGGGAATACATTATCTAAAAAGGTGTGTTGAGCTGGGATGCTCAAGTGCAGAAAGTGTGCTTCAGTTACAGTCAAAAGGTTGTATGCGAAGGATGACGTCATTTGACGAAATTAAAATGTACATCAGTGATTTTAGATGGAGACTATCTGAAGGTATATCTTTGGATTATGGGGAGCTGGATGAACTTCATCAGGAGAAAACAGTTAACTTTTGCTACGGTTTTGCCATAGCAAAAGGAGCGTTGACTACAGTAAACAGGGATGAACATATTGTAAGCATTTCACACAGCTATATGGAACGAGTGCTTGTAAAGGTCCCAAACGAAGAAGCTCCTAAAAAGGTGTCTCTTCTGATCAGAGACTGGGGAGACATGAAAACTGCAATGTGTTATCTGGTTGATGGAATAGGTGCGGTTATAGATTATTCAAAATGCAGAACCGAGCTTGCGAGGGTTATCTTTGACACTCTCGGTGGTCTTCTGTTTGGTCTTACTGGAGATATCAACAAGATATCAACTAATGAGTTTGAATATACACCATACATGAAAGAAGCCGATGGAACTGAAACTGGTGTATGGAATCTTTTGGAACATCCGAAGGTGTGAATGGGAACAGTCTAACTGGCATGCTGCTGTATTCTGCGGGCGAAAAGACTTTGTAAAGACAGGGTGAAGGGAGGAAAAAGTGAGTATGAAATCAAATGAGTATATAAATAACTGCAACAATGCTGTGGATAGTGAAATCGGTATCAGCGAAAAAGTGAAAGATGCCGTTGATAAGATCGTTACTACCGCTTCCAGCACTAATAGAATATTAACTTTCGGTGAAGCGGAGGCTATGCTATTTCCGCTTCAGCTGACATCGGAGGAATCTGAATATGTATACTTTTATGCTGAATTAAACGGAGTGAGTTTAGTCGAAACCAGAGAACCAACTAAAGGTGAACTCGAAAAAACAGCGAGCGAACTGACAGAGGTGATATCTGAAGATGAGGAGACTGCAGAGCCTGTTACCATCGAGAATCCATCAGTAGAAGGAACCGGGGATAAGTTTGCTGAAGACTCTATAAAATCGTACTTCAGGGACATCGGGAAAAAGCAGCTGTTATCACCTGCTGATGAGCTGAAGTACACAAAAGCTGCAAGTGAAGGTGATAAGGCTGCAAGAGATATACTGATTGAACATAACACGAGACTTGTAGTAAGCGTAGCGAGAAAATACATTAACAGGGGACTGCCGTTTTCAGATCTTATTCAGGAAGGGAACATAGGCCTCATAAAGGCGGTAGAAAAATTCGACTATACCAAGGGGTACAAGTTTTCTACTTATGCAACATGGTGGATCAGGCAGGCAATAACGAGAGCAATTGCCGATCAGTCAAAAACAATTCGCATTCCCGTACATATGGTAGAAACAATAAACAAACTTATACGAGTATCAAGGCGTCTTGAGCAGGAAAACGGCAGAGAACCTACATCGGAAGAGATAGCGCTTGAAATGGGGCTCACACATGACAAGGTAAGAGAGATACTGTTAATCAGCCAGGATACTGTCAGCCTCGATACACCTGTTGGGGAAGAGGAGGACTCTCATCTTAGTGACTTCGTTCCTGATGTAAGTGTTGTTACTCCGGAGGATGCAGTAGATTATGTAATGATGAAAAAAGAGATCAGAACTGTGCTTGAGACCCTGTCAGACAGAGAAAAGAGAGTATTGATCCTTAGATTCGGACTTGAGGACGGCCAACCGAAAACCCTTGAAGAAGTTGGGCGTGAATTCAATGTTACACGCGAGCGCATTCGTCAGATTGAGGCAAAAGCCTTGCGCAAGCTTCGTCATCCATCAAGGAGCAGCCGTCTGAAAGAATTCATGCAGTTGAGCTAATTGCAACATATGATTGCGAGCATAAATCGAGGAGGCAAGGCGTGGATCTTTCGAGAAAGGCAGTACTTGAAATAAGAATCATGGATCTTAAATCAAGACTTGAAGAGATAGACGGCTATACAGTGGAAAGATATGAATGGATGGTAAGTGGTTTTGAAGAAATACATTTCTCACGGGAGGAGCTTGCAACTGTCGCCCCACAGGATTTCTATACAGTTAGAGAAATACAAAGGGCAATTGATCTGGCTGAAGAGGAGCTGAAATATAGCATAGATGAAACACAAATATGATTCGATAGAATTCTATAAGGTGATAATTATGGGAAATATAGAACAATTTAACTATCTTATAACATTTGAAGACGACACACAGGTTATGTGTCAGTATTTAGGAATGTATAAAGAGTGCGAGTATATCTTAGGTAAGTACTATTATGATGGGGATGAAGACGATGAAGTGTTGATCCTAAAAATCTTGGAAGACGGGTATATAGAATTCCTGGAAGATTCAGATGTGAAAGAAGAGGTAATGCTTTATTTTGAGAATGGAATGCAATTGTTTATGTAAGGACGGAAAACCAATTGATAATTATAAAAATGCTATCTGAGAAAGAAACTGCTATGAGAAAAAACCCTGTTCTTAATATATCGCCTCTGCGCTCACTGGTGAGAGACATCCAGCCTGATTGTGGATATATCATTATCAGCTCAGAAGGGAAATGCGATTGCTTATCTGATTATTCAAATGTGCTATTTCTGCATTTTGCCGATACAGAAGACAGTCGCAGACTTGATGCCATTACTTCAGCTGATGTAGAGAAAATATATAAGTACATAAAAACCTGCGATTTTGAAGATTGCTTTATTGCCTGTGACGCAGGTGAGAGCAGAAGCCCAGCTGTTGCAGCCGGTCTTCTGAGATCGTTTGATAAAGATGACAGCTATATCTGGAAATCAGGTGACTATAGACCAAATGTATTGGTGTATAAAACAATGATCGAATTGCAAGGCAATTACCGGAGAAATGACGAATCTGAACTCAGAAAGATGGATTATATGTCACCTGAAGAGTATAGGAATTGCAGAAGAGGGTGAGTGAACTCAAAGGAAGCAAGCGAGGAAATCGGGAGGATAATGTGAACAGGGACAAAACGAAAAAAATGATTGCTGTTATTACAGTGTTAGCAATGGTATGTATTATGGCTTTTCTTTTGGGTATGGAGCCAACAAAGCAACAGGAGTCTGAAACTGAACAACCATTGACTTTGTATGATGACAATTCAAATGTTGAGAGTGATGAGCCTGACACCGAAGATTACTTAACTGAACTAGGTGGTCTCATGGGGCGTTATGACTACATTAATAATTGCTATTATGATGGTACAAATAACGACTATTATCAGGAGTTTAAGAAATTATGTGATATGAGTGCATCTTATGAAGGTGGCTATGCAGAAGGATATCAGGATGATGGAGAATATGCTTCCTATGATAACTCGGAGATGATTTTGAATAAAGTGAATGAGATTGCTGATTATCTGGAAGTTGCATGGTGGAATGCTGTGAGTGATACGACGGAAAACGATAGAGAGGATGATCTGAACTTGCTTGTGGGTGAATGGCGAAGAACTGACGATGGAAGCGATGAGGTAATGAGGCTTTGGCATGGCGATGACGGTTATAACGATGGGGAAGTAACACGATCTGATGGACATGTCATAGGCACAGGTGAGCCTGAGTGGCATACTGATTTCGAAACTGAAACAGGAAAACTTATGTTATATATGTATTTCTTTGATGATGGAGAGGAAGGATGTGTTATTGATGATGACTTTTATTATGAATATGACAGGGATACTGATTCCCTTGTGGGAATAGGTAAGAATAAAGCATGTTATGAAAGAATATAGGCAATAGAGATTGCTCAAAATTAAAAAAGGAGAAAAACGTCATGACAACATTCGCAAGTGTTCTGGTACAGTGTCCGATATGCGGAAACAAATGGGAGTCAGCGGCATTAACTAGCTCAAATGCGTTCGGGAGTATGGATCTTGATACACGACCGCCGGAAATGGCGAGAAGCACTATGTGTTTCTGGTTGTATGAATGTCCAGAATGTGGATATGTTGCTAGAAACATGAATGGAAAGGCTACTATTGGTAAGGAATTCCTTAAAACAGAGAAGTATGTGACCTGTGATGGCTATACCTTTGAAAATAGTTTGGCAAAGGCATTTTACAGACATCATCTGATAATGCTCGAGTCGGGAGAAATCATGCCGGCAATTACTTCCCTCCTGCATACAATATGGGTTTGTGATGATGCAGGGGATGAAAATGCCCTTACACTGAGAGAGAAACTTGCAGAAATGACGGAAGCCCGCCTTAAGAATTATTGTGATCCAGAGCTTTATATTATGAGGGCAGATGCTCTTAGGAGAAGCTATCAGTTTGATAGGCTTATCAGTGAGTACGAAGGAAAGAAGTTCTATAATAAACTGGTTGATCAAATAGTCAGTATTCAGATTAAGCTGGCGAAGAAGAAGGATGCAGGATGTTATACAGTAGATGAAGCCACTAGAACTGTAGAGCTGTGAAGAAATGTTAGAAGACAAAGCAAGGAGAATAGTCCGATGTCAATTGATGATTCACTTAAAGCGAGATTGTGGGACTATATGGAAAGCATATCTACTTCAGGCGAAGGAAGGCTCATTACATTCGATGGTGATCATATAGCAGCATTTTTTAACATTGATCATCCTGGAAGAAATCCAGTAGGATGCTTACATGTATATGATAAACGCAAAACTATAGTTGCGGTTGCAGAATTTGCGTTCACGACCAAAACAGAAATAAATGTACTCAAAGTACAGTCTATGATTCCGGCAAGATATAGAATATCAATTATTAAAGGTGCTTCTGAAAACAGAGTTCTGGCAAGAAAGATAATAATAATAAAGGAGCGGAATCAACTCGAACAACGGCTTGATGAGTTGATTGAGATACGGTGAAGACCCGGATCCGTTCGAGACAGGCCATTTTGAATGGTAGCTCAAAAAACATAAAAAACTGCGAAAAACAGGGTATCAATGAGACTGAATAAAATAAGGCTCTGCAGACTGAGGCGGTCATTATTGACCGCATTTCGAATGCGGCAAAAAAACATCGTCAAAAGCTATTGAACACATGTTCTCGGGTGGCTATAATAAGCTCATCAATTGATGAACGCGCGTTTGGTACCGGCGCCAGCAAACTGCAACTAAAGAAAACAACAATAAAACACACTTACCTATGGATGCAACATGAATGAATTAATTGGATGATCCGCTCCTCCTAACGAAGCGGAAAATGACAGCACCTCACAGCTCGTGCCACTGGGATACCACGGAACCTTTTCCCTTGTTCCATGCTTCCTGGTCCAAGAACGTAAGAGGAAATGCTGTCAGGGAACGGATCACAAGGGAAAGGAGAAAAAGAAAATGGCAGGTACGAAAGAAACTATTACAATGATGTGCAATGCCAAGGATATCGATGAGGCCATTATGTATGAAAGAGCGCAGATGCTGCTTAAGGCATACAGGTTCGTATGCTGGAGCACCTCCAGAAGAGCCGACGAAATGAAAGAAGTGCTTGAGTGCGATTATGAATACTGCAGCACAGATCTCAATTCAGCTCTGGTATATCTGGAGAACTTCGCGCCTGACAGAGAAAAGGATCAGTTCGCCCGTAGGATCAGGAATCTGTTTGAGGTCAAGTGGGTGGTCGAGATCGTAGACTCGGCGATAATGAAGGTCAGAGAGTATCCGGTAAACGGAGAACTCTATGCTTCAATACTGTCGGTCTACTATCTGAGCAGATTCAGATTCAATGTCGATCAGGATGTGGAATCAGAGTTCGGCTTTGACAGAAGCACCTTCTTCAGAAAGAAGAAGGAAGCCATCAAGGTTTTTGGTGTGGCACTATGGGGAAACTCTATAGATGAGTTCCGCAGTATCATGATGCTGCCGCCTTCGCAGGAGTGCGGTGTGCAGCAGACTATATACGATTACTACTATTGATATTTGAAGGAGAGCAATATGGGTATAAAGGTAAAGGACGTAGTTCCGGACGCGGATTTTCCAGTCTTTATAGACACCATGATGTGCAGCAATCATGATTTCAAACTTACACCGGTCGTATATAACACATGCATGCTGTTCGACTGGACGCGCAACAGGAAAAAGGAAGTGATATGCGATATACATCTGGAGGACGGATATTTCTGCACACTCAGACACGATCTGAAAAATCCCGGCATCACGTTCAGAAAAGAGAAGCTCGGGAAGAGGCTTGGTGAAGTGATTGGATTTGCACCGCTGAAGGACGACCTTTCAGGTGTAAGAGAAGACATAGACTATGACTTTCTGCATGTTGAGCCGGGGATATCCATCCCCGGCCATGAGGAGGCAGGAACGATGCAGCGCCTCACGCTGAGAACAGCATGCAACTGATACGATACTTTTCTACATTAATATATAGGGAGGCCAGCAATGGGTATAAAGATGAAAGATATATTGCCGGAAGGCGCAGTTCCGATCCTCAGGGATATCATGAGATATGATGATCACGATTTTATCCTCAGTCCGATCAAGTATAATACATGTTTCCTGTATGACTGGACCAAGGGTATTCAAGAAGCACTCTGCGATATCCGCCTTGAGGACGGATGTACGTGCATACTGACAGGGAAGAAGTCCGACCCGGGGATCACATTCGGAAAAGAGTCCGGAGAGGTCATTGGCTTCGCACCGTTCAAGGATGATCTTACCGGCATACGGGATGATATCAGATACAGCTTCCTGGATGTCGAGTCCACCGGCGAGATCTTCGGTGCGAGCAGCACAGGTGTTATGCAGAGTCTCAGGCTGCGACTGAATTGCGACTAAAATGCGACTCTTTTGCGACTGAATTGCGACCGTTTTGCTACTGACTTGCGATTCAGCACCATGTATACTGTATATGCTGGGAGACCAGCAGCATACAATTAAATAATAAGGACAGCGAGCCTCGCACTCACGAAAGTGAGTGCGGGGCATTTTTTATGCCCGGATTCTGCTGCATGTCTGCCAGACACTACCGAAAGGAGCATGGCAGTCATGCATATACATTCAATTCATCTGCCTGAGGGCAGGCCACCGTAGGCCGCGTATTTTTCGCAAGTTACATCAACGTTTCGAAAAATACGGAGGCTTACAAATGAACTACAATTACACATTTGCTAATGAGAACAAAACCATTGATATCGATGAGGAATGGATAGGTGTTCTGGAGGAGCTGGATAGGCTGGAGTACAACAATAACCACGCAGAGACCAGAAGACATGTATCGCTTGATGATGGAGAAGACGGCGAGTGGCTCAGTACCGAAAGAGGAGAAATCTATTTCAGGTGCGCCGGGCAGATCTTCAGCAGACATGACGAAAGATTTGAAGACGGCAGGAGGAGCCTGTCTGAAAAGCAGAGTGAACTATATGAATCCGTATACGAATATGGCGACAGGATCAATGATTATGCGCATGACAGTGGCATCGACCAGTCCACTGCATCCAAGAGAAACAGAGCCGTAATAAAAAAATTCAAAAAAGTTTTTGAATAATGCCATAATTTTGGCCTTCCCGTGGCCTACAGGTGAGAGGACTTAATAAATCCTCTCGGGAACCTACAGAAACTGAATACACATTCAATCAGGTACGAGCCCTGGAATATGAGGCCACAAGCTTCGAGCATGCAGGACCGGCGCGCCAAGACACCGAAAGGCCGAGCGATCAACGTCAGGGATCCAAAAGGAAGATGGCAACTTAAATGTGCGATGACAATCCTAGGGTACAATGATACTTCCGTCCAGTCACAGCCCTGCAGCAATGCAGGATCACGCAATGAGGGCGGCTCCGTAAGAACTGCGGGGAAGGGTAACGCCTTATGAAGGGATTACGCTGATCCCTGCCTGATGGTTTCCCGGTGAACTGGGGATGTCGAGGACAAATACAGGATCGAAACAATGACAAGTAAGACGGCGTGTCTGAGGATACTTTTTGCATCCTCCGGCACGCCTTCCTTATATACATGATTTTCGATTTTGACTCGAAACACCCGATGCAGGGAGACCTGTGTATTCGATAACGGAAACGGAGGAAAAGAAAATGGCAAAGAAGAAACGATATGAAGAAAATCCATACATTGAAGTGGTGGTAAGAGCAATAAGCGTCTGCGCTAATGAGTATGGAGAGGCAAAGATTGCTCTTGAAAAGAATCCTAATGATGAACGCGCAATGGTCTCAAAGAACTTCTGCACAGATTTCATCGTCTGGCTTCAGGAAACCACCGGCCTTCCAGGCTTAGAACTGCTGGCAATGATTATCAAGATGACGGAGGTCTGATATGGCGAAACTCTTTGAAAACAATTACAGGACCAATCCTTATGTATACGGAATGGTCAACGTGCTCTCGAGCTTCTGCAGAGACTACAACGAAGCAAACAGAGCGCTGGAAAAGTATCCGAACGATACAAGGTGCATGATGGTAAGGGCCTACTGTGTTGACTTCGCCAACTGGCTGAGCGAGACGACGGAAATGGATTACGGCTCAGTCGGACAGCTGATAGTAAGAATGATGGAGGCGGGAAATGATGAGGAATAACTACAGAGAAGACGGATTCATCTGGTTCGAGGATCAGATAAGCGAACTGGCAGACCTGCTGCTGAACGTGCAGGGACTCGCACATATATATAAGAAGAAAAAGAACCACCGCTGGATCAGAAAGGTTGGTGATTCAGGGCTCAGATCCGCGCTCAGAAAAATGTCAAAGGTTCAGATCAGAATGATCGAGGAGCTGGTATTCGAAGACAAGACGATAACGGATGTACAGATCGAAACTGGACTCACGATCACGGAAATCTGCATTGAAGTAAGAGAAATGAGAAAGGCGCTGCATTCAGCGATGTGACGGTGGCAGATATGAAGAGAATTCGTTTCAATAATGATTACGGCTACGAATCACTTGCTGAGAGCATAGTGCTGCAGGCTGTCAAGGACTACACCCGCTCCTACAGAGTTGTGCTAAGGAATCCTGATAATTATCAGGCGGCCGCTATGATGAAGGAATGCGAAGACTTCATTGAATCCAGGTGGTTCAGAATGCTCTGCGATCTCGATCCTGAAGAGCTGCTTTACAGACTTGACAAAGATATCGAGGCTGAATACTACAGGAGGCTGAAATGAGCAAACGAATAAACAAGTGGGAGAAACCTTTCCATATAGAGCGGGGAGACGTGTATATGGGGCCGCTCAATCTGGACTCAGATCTCCAAAAAGGGATTCAGCGAGGGTACAGGCCCCTCCTGGTCACGCAGAGTGACTGGCAGAACAGAAGGTCTGAATCCGTAATCGTCGTCCCCGGAACATCCGAACTGAAGAAGACTGGGATGAGCACGCATATTGTGCTCCCGATGATAAAGGGCCTTCCGAAACAGACGATGTTCTGCTGCGAACAGCGCGGTGTGGTGAACGTCAATCAGCTCGATAAGTACTGCTGTACGCTGCCGCCTGGCATCATGAAGAAGATCACCAGAGCCTGCCGCCTGGCAGAACGCGGAGCTAAGATCAAATGCAGAAAAACCGGAAAATGACGAATCTATTTTGGGCATGGAAAATACAGCATACATCTAAATGGAACAGGGATAGGATAATGCCATCCCGGGAAGGCAGGGATACCATATGGAAACTGCAGAACTGAAGATAGACAAACCGTATGTATCAAGTGAAGTCAGATTCTATACGATCTCGGACCTCACAAAGATGCTCGGATGGAGTGAGACGACGGTGCAGAAGCTGTTCAACGATCCGAAGTTCCCTTCGTCGGATTTCGGAAGGAACAAGGTCATCGAAGCACATGCGCTGATCGACTATTTCTCCAAACGACATGAAAAGGCAAGAGACCGTCACTGGAGATAATAAAGGAGCATAATCTATGGCAAGGAAGAATAACGACAGGAAGGTTGAAAGAGGGGATGGCTCGTTCAGAGTCACCCCTGCCGGTAATCTTGAATACAGGATCTCATATAAGGATGAGGACGGCGTATCCAGGCGCAAGTCCTTTACCGGAATTGATGAGACAGATTGTCTTATGAAGGCGCAGAGCTTCAGAAAGAAGCTTGCTCTCATCAATAAGGGACTGGATACTAATGCCACCATGATTACCATCCTTGAGGCCAGATACAAGAAGGATCTCAGCATGGGGTTCACAGGTGAACAGGGTTACTGCCGCAATATGGGCAACGTAAAGGTGCTGAAGAAATCCGAGATAGCGAAGATCCCGATCAGGGATGTGACCAGAAGAGATGTCACCAAATATCTGGAGTCTCTCAGTAAGTATTCTTCGAGCATGGTGAAACAATTCT